>JBBPYN010000157.1:0-8508 GCA_038199875.1 Rubrobacterales bacterium | reverse complement strand
GTGGAGGTCTTCAAGATAGTTCGGCCAGTTCTCCAATACTGGACTCATTGTGCCGCTAACCTGAGGTTGGATGGTCATCTGGCTCCTCTTCCTGGGGTGAGCAGAGGATAGCGCAAAGATTACACAAGTGTCACTGTAGGACTAAGGCTGACGCCATCTACGGCTACGGTGGCGCTGACCGCATCCAAGGTCGGGGCGGCGGCGACGCGTTGCGCCTTGGCGGCGGCGAGGACAAAGGCCACGGTGGGCATGGCGACGACTTTATCGGTGCGGTAGACGGGAGCGCTGACGACATCTCCTGTGGCCCTGGCTCTGATCGTGCCAGAGCTAACCCCGGAGACAACGTCGCAGAGGGGTGTGAGAAGATCATCAGGGACGGCATAAGGGTCAACTAACCCCGAAGGCGAGGGAGGCGAGGACTGGCTGATTGGCAAGGACGTTCGGCGGTTAGGGCCCGGTCTCGTGTAGCAGCCCCGGCCCTACCTTTCAGCCCTTATGCACCCGAGGGCGTGGAAGATTCCAGCGTGTTGAAAAACGGGCTTGTCGAGGGAGCACGAGGACCGCATCGGAGTTAGCATGGCTTCCTGTCCCGCAGAGGAGGTCACGCGCCGTCATGATGGGCACCAAGGTCCGCAGCTTCTCCCCGCTACCCGACGACCTCTTGCTTGAGGACCTCGTCCCCGAAGACCACTTCTACCGCCGCCTGGAAGCTCAGCTTGACCTTTCTTTCGTGAGGGAGCTTGTGGGGCCGCTCTACGCGAAGAGCGGCAGGCCTTCCGTTGACCCGGTCGTCTTCTTCAAAACCCTCTCAACACGATGCCCCCACGCACATTTCGCACCCCCCGTCACGCAAGCAGGTAATATCGTCGGCACTCGACTCCGAAGAACCCGAGGACGTGCTCCTTCTCCCCGGTGAGCCCGTGAATCAGCCTGCCCCCGGAGCCGGTTCTCAGTAGATGTAGCGCCTGGAATAGCTGAAATACCCACCGTAGCGTGGGTGTCTTGGTGGGCTTTCCTCTCTGATCGGAGATGCTCGACTCACTGGCGGCCAACTTCAGGCGTAGCTCTCGCTCTCCCAGGCTGTATACCAGCAAACATAGCCCCATTACCATCGCCATCGCCGCCACTCGCTTCGGTGTCTTTATGAACACGCTATCGGTGAAAAACATCGGGTCTTTTAGGAACCTGAAGCCCCGCTCTACCGTCTGTTGAGCCAGGTAGCTCTCGAGGATCTCCGAAGCATCGAGCAGCCCAGCATCGAGCACATTGGTAGCCAGAACGAACCGACCTGCTCTCTGCGTGTGGTGGCTTACCCGCTCCTCGTCGCGCCCCGACTCGGCCCGAACGCGGTAGCGATACTCGGGACTCTGGCCCCCGCGGGGCCTGCCGGGTCGAGTGTGGTAGGGCTCGGCCTCTATCGTAAGGCTCCGCAGCTGATGGTAGCGTAGGCTCCTCGCGAGCTCGTCGGCCGCCTTCCGGGCATCGGCTTCGCAGCTAAAAGAGCGCTTACCGAGGGCGTTCAAATCCTTTTGGGCCTTGCCGTGCTCTTTCTCGATCCGTTTGTCGAGCTGGGCCAGCTCCCTCTCGGTGCGGTTCTCGCTCTCTACAACTATCCAGCGTTGCTCTACCCCTCCATACTCAGCCGCTACCTCGCACAGTCGGTAGCCTTCTCGCCTACTCTCAGAGAACTCCGCGCTCTGCAATCCCGTCAGTAGCTCCCGGGCTCGCTCGATGGTCTGGGGTACCCGGCAGATGTAGGAAAGCGTCCCCAGCCGCTTTAGATTCTCCTCATTGTAGAGGGCGGCGTCGGCGACGAAAAGCGTCTCCAAGCTCAATTCTCGCTGGTAGTCCTGGATCAGCTCGGCGAAGACCTTCGCCTCGCTCTCGTTGCCATCAGAGACCCTGAAAAAGGTCGGCACCCCACCATCGCTACTGACCATCATCTGCGCCAGGAACTGCTTGAGATCGGGGCGGTGGTCGCGAGAGTAGCCGTGGGTGATGTGGATGGGCTTGGGCTCTTCGTCGTCCTGGTCCGTGGGTTGGTGAAGATATCTACCCTCCACGCTGAACGACGTCCCATCCAGGTGCAGCCGATCGAGCCTTATACCCTCGTGCTCGGCCGACTGGAGGGCGATCTCCACGAACAGACTCGTTAGGCCGTAGTCGGAGAGCTTCTCCAGGACCCGGATGAGCTTGTCGTCGTTTAGATGCTCGGGCCTTATGCCCTCGCCCAAGAGATGTTCGGTCGGTTTGCCGCGGAAAAACGCGAGAATAGGTACATCGGAGCCGAGACGAACCCGAGGCCGTTTAGGATCATTGCCTTCAGTACCTGCCCGCTGGTGATCAGCTCGTCTGGGCTGGTGCCCAGACGCTCATTAACCCGCTCCACAAGCCCGATCCGGTCGATGATTCCGGCTACGATCCCGAGATGATCCAGGTTCTCGACCTGCAACTGAGAAAGCTCTGTCTGTGTCATGGCTCGAAAATACCAGAGTCTTCACGAGGGGGTGCGAAATGTGGGCGTATAATAACTGCCGTGGTGTAGAACCTGCGTGAGGGCAACTCCTACCCCTTCCTCCCAGCATGTCAGTCATTCCCGCGAAAGCGGGAATCCACGACGCGGCAGGATCTCTTCGTCTCCGACCAGAAGCGATCTACCCGATTACGTATCATCGGAATTGTTCTCTCGCGAGCTATAGGCTACGATGGAAGAAGGATCGGGAACGCAGTCTGCGTGTGCCGTGAGGAGTGGGTGCTTGCACGAACTCTCTATAGCGGAGTCGGTAATCAGGGTCGCCAGCCGTCAGGCGGATGGGCGGCGGGTTACGAAGGTGCAGATGAGGGTTGGCTATCTGCGCCAGGTCGTACCTTCGGCCCTGGCTTTCGGTTTCGGGCTCCTGGCGGAAGGAACGCCGGTCGTGGGCGAGGCGGCCGGTGACGAGGACGCCGTGGCCCCGCTTCTTGTTCTCCTGCACGATCTCGCCGAGCTCGCGCCAGCACTCGACCAGGGCGAAGTCCGCAGCGTCCTCCTTCTGAGAACGAACGCGGTCCATCGCGAGACCGAAGGTGGTTACCGGGACACCCTCGATGTCTGCAACTCTGACGTGGCGCGTCTCCGGGTCGCGCGTCAGATTGCCCAAAAGCACGAGCCTGTTGATGCCGTTTCCGGCAGAGTCGATGAACTGCACGTCGTGGGCCACCACTCGGGTGCGGCTCCTCTTGCGGCCCTCCGCGTCCTCGTAGGGTGAGTAGTCGAGCCGGCCCTCGATCGCGACCGCATCACCCTTGCTCTTGTGCTCGGCCACGGCCTCGGCCAGGCCCTTCCACACCACCACCTCGAAGTAGTCCGCGCCGTTGTCCTTGCCCGCGTCGCCACGGCTGTTGCCACGGCTGTAGCCGCGGCTCACCGCGAGCCCGAACCGCGCGACCGCGAGGCCGCCGTCGGTTGTCGTGAACGCGGGATCGCCGGTCAGGTTGCCCGCCAGATTAATCCTGTTGATGCTCGCCATCTTCCTGGTCCTTTCGTCCATCGTTGATCTACGGTGACGCCCTTGGAGACTCTCTACCGAGGAAGGGCGGCGTCCACAGAACCGGGCGCCGCCCCTAGATTTGCATCGTAAATCTTAGAAGGGGGTATCCTCGTCCTCGAAGTCTTCTTCGCCTACGTCGGATTGCCCCTGGGAGTCCCCCTTGGCGCCGCGCGCGCCCTGCGAGGTTGCGTCGTCTGGGGGGGACCCGTTTCCCAAGAACTGGACGTTCTCGGCGGTGATGGTCACCTTACTCCGCTTAGCTCCGCTTCCGTCCTGGGCCTCCCAGGAAGAGTAGGTGAGGCGGCCCTCGACGAGGACGGGGTCGCCCTTCTTCTTGTACTTCGCGATGGTCTCGCCGAGCTCGCGCCAGGCGGTGACGTCGAAGAAGTCAACGGCGTCCTTGTCCTTGCTCCTTACGCGGTTGACGGCGAGGCCGAACTCGCAAACGGGGATACCTTCGGTGGTGAAGCGTAGCTCGGGGTCGCGGGTGAGGTTGCCCGCCTGGATGGTCTTGTTGAACGAAACCACTGTGGTTCTCGCTCCTCTCTTCCCTGGTGGGAAATGTGTTTGGGCTACGTTGGTACGCTGCTGCGGCCGGGCACTCCCGGCCCACTCTGTTGCAGCGTGGTTGTCTCGCGTGATCTACATCGCTTTGGCTCCGTCCCTACTCGTTGGTCCGTCGTCGTTCGCCCCGCCGGGGCGACGGCGGGCCATACGGTGGGCTCTTCCGGTTCGGTCGGTCGTGGGAAGCGTGGGCCGGTCCCCGAAACCACAAGACCTTCGAGCTCTTGCGTTCTCCTCCGCGGTTGCTTGAGGGAACCCGTACCCGCTTGAGCTCACCGGAGGCGCTCAATCTCTCTGCCGCCGAGAGCAGCCGCTTTCGCTCGGCGGCGGAGTCGGCCCAGGCTTCGAGGAAGCGTTCCTCTTCAACACCTCGAGAGTCGTGCATGGTAAGGAACGCACGCACGAGGTCTTCCGGGGGCAGGGAGTCCAGATACGCGAGTATCGCCTCGCCCAAGGTGACGTCGAAGGAGTCCCCGCATGAACTCTCACCCATGTGTGCGTAGCGCTGCAGGACCCGCTGGGGAAACCTCGGCGGCACCCTCGGGAGCGGCGTAGAAGACGTCGCGGCTGACCTCCTCCAGGGAGGAGACCGGTATGCCGGCACGGCCCATCAGCGCCTCGGCCCAGCTAAGAGCCTCTGTCGAGGAGAAGGGACGGGCCAGGTAGACGGCCATGCGCTCGACCGACAGGGCGAAGTCATTCCCTGGGGGTAGCAGCTCGCGAGGGTGGGGGCCGACGCCCTCCGTGAAGCCCTGCTCGAGGACCTCGCAGGATGCGACCTCCATGGTGAACCCGGATGTGGATCCCTCCGGGCGGACGCTAACGTCCTGCCAAACGTGAGGCCCCCAGTCCATCTCGCAGAGCTGCACGAGTGCCAGCCAGCGGGAGTGCTCAAGGTGCTCGGGGGAGACGTATTCCCCCCTTGGGTCGTTCTTCGACACGCCAAAGCCTCCTTCTCTACACGGCATGCGAACCATCGTCGGGAGTTTTGTTACGGGTTAAGGGCTCTTGGATTAGCGGCCTGCGGGGTACGCACGGGCACCCTGAGGAGCCGGAGCGGGCGTACTCTCGCGTCTACCAAGCGCGTTTGCGTTGGCAGGGGTCAGGGGCCGCCTCAGTGCGTGCGGCAGCCTCGGTCTGCAGACGGGGCACCCTGGGCAGGGCTCGTCTTCCTCGAGGGCCAGGATCTCTTGGAGCGTCATCGCGTCCCCCTTTCCTCTTGGCAGCCGGGTCGGCAGTCTGGGCGGCCGGTTTGTGTGGTCCTGTGGGTGAGGCTGTGGCGAGTCGGCTGCAGGGACCGACCGGTGGCGGCGACCTAGTGGCTAGGCGCCGGGAGCGCCGCCTGGCGGGAAAGTGACTACGGTGAAGCGGTCTCCGGCGAGGATCTCGGCCAGGACAGGGCGCACCTGCGCCCACTGCATCCTACCGTTACCACAGCCTGGTCTAGGTAGGCCCACCTGCTTGTAGTTGTATTTGTCCGCCAGCCGCACGAGCTGGCGCGCTGAGCGTGCGATCAGGTCCAGGTCGGCGGCGTCTTTCCAGTGGTGCTTCACTGGAAAGGAGGCTAGGGCGGCGCCTGCGGTGGGCGTACAGGGCCTCACGAGGCGCATGACGCGGTTGCCGTGAGCCTCGAGGAGCTCGGCGAAGCGGTACTCGAGTCCGGGGATCCTCTCCTTGGCCTCCCTGGCGCACCCGCGCCCCATTACTGCCTGCCCACGCGCATTCACGATTGGATTGGTTGTGACGACCCGGAGGTCTGCTTTCACCTGCCACAAGCTGCCCAGGGTCTCATGCACAGTGCCTCCTCCTCTCCTTCTCCGAGATCTTCTTCCTGCGCCACGCAAGCAGCTCCAGGAGTACCTGGCCGTTGCAGACGAGCGGGTCGTGCTCGGTCAGGCATTCTGAACGTGCTCTGCCCCATCTGGAGCCCTCGTCCCCACCGCGGCCCACGTAAACCTCGTAAGGGTCTCTCCTTACATGCACCACTCGCCCGATCCTCATCCTCCCCCGGCGCGCGTCCGTTCTGACACCAGAAGGCAGAACGGACGGGCGTTACGCCCGCCGGCGAGGACCTTGTTCCGGAGATTATTCAAGAGGGTGCTCTGGGAGATGCCAATTGGCCTAATCTCGCATACAATGCCTGGCATTGGGCATAAAAAAAGGTAGGCCCAGCGACGGATCCTAAGCCCCGGCCAGCGCCTGCTTCTCGTCGGTCTCATCAAGCATGTCGAGTGACGCTTCGAATCGCTCCCTAGTCGGGAAGATACCTGCCTGGGGGAGATTTCGGGCCAGAGTCTTGGCCTCCGAGGCCGCTCTCTCTACGGTAGGGAAGTCTTCCGTGTAGCCTACCTCTACGACCCAATCTGAAGCCTCATCGCCTCGGCCGGGCAGGAATTCTCCGTCTTGGTTTGTGGCATCTGGGTCGGGCACTACGGAGAAGAAGACGATGTCATACCAGTAGGATTCGGGACCGCTCATGGCGGTTATGGCCAGTCCCACGCCCTCTTCGGTTGGCGCGTCCTCGTCAAAGACGGGGACGCACTGCATCCACTTGGTCCGGCCGGGGAGGGCGCGGTCTATGAGATTGCAGAGTGAGTTGTAGTCCATAGGAAACATTATAAGGGTTCACTTCATCTCTTGGTGTATGTGTTCGCGGGAAGGAGGAGGGGCTAGGGTAGCCCCTCCACTTCGTCCGCATGCGCTGATCAGGCGAGCTCTTCGTCCACCAGGGAGTTGAAGCGCCTGGCGGCGACTCGGTAACGGCTGGGGCCGTAGGTCTCGACGGTGTTTACGAGTGGCAGGCCACTCCGGCGGCCGCGCAGGATGACGGCGGGCTGGGCCACACGGTTCGCGTAGCCGCCGGCAGGCAGCTCGACGAGGGCGACCACGAACGGTCCGGCGGCCTCGGCCCTCTTTAGGGTCTCGCCTTCTTCCAACATCTCCTCTCGGGCAAAGGCGGCAATCTCTGATCGGTCCATGCGTGCTCCTTTCGGGCGCGTTGGGCGGTGCTAGACGAGGCAGTTCTCCAGGGCGTAGCGCTCGAATTCCTGCTCCCCCAGCTCGTCCCGTAGAAGCTCCAGGTACGCTTCGCGGGCTCCGGGAAGGCCAGCCTCGTGGGCGGCCTCAACCTCATCAGTGGTCATGGCGTCGTAACGGATGCCCTCACCACTGGCATAGCCGCTGGCATATCCACTATCGCCGTTCAGGTTGCCGACGGGGGCGAAGAAGAGTTCGTCGTCTATGGGGAAGACGATTGTGGCCTCGTCGGCCCCGCATCGCGCTATCTGCAGTGCCCTCTTTACAGAATCGGCGCTGACGGTGAGTCGTCGCGTGAGGGGTCCCTTCTTCTGCAGAATGCAGAGCGTGATCATTTGGGTTTGCTCCTCTCTTGCTTAGGGCAGGGCGGAGAGGGGGAGGGTGTCGGCTGTGCCGTGCTCCCCCTTCCGCCGGTATGTCGTTGTGAGACTAGGCTCCGTTCAGGCCGCACCGGAGAGGCGCCGGGCGATCGTCGCGAGCCGTGAGTTGAGCTCTCGCGTCCGCTCGGCACTGAGCGCGGGGGCGCTCACGCGGTCGTCCTCGAGTTCGATGCGCCCTTCCCTCCGCAGCTCGCCGGCCGCGAGGAGCAGTCCCGTGGGATCG
The DNA here is from genome assembly GCA_038199875.1 of Rubrobacterales bacterium. GTDB lineage: Bacteria > Actinomycetota > Rubrobacteria > Rubrobacterales > Rubrobacteraceae > Rubrobacter_D. The sequence goes on along the minus strand of JBBPYN010000157.1, from coordinate 775 downwards.
GCAGCCCGCTCCATAAGGGCCGAGATCTCCTTGGGCCCGTAGATGGCGAGGTAGAGCTCGAGGCGCTCGGCGACCGGGAGGGCCGCCAGGTGCTCGCCGAGCGCCCGGTCGCGCAGACGCACGATCTCCCGGGCGCGCTTTCTGGCCCGCTCCCTCTGGCGGGGCCTGAGGGAGGGCGTGAGCACCTTGCCGGTCTTGGTTCTGATGATGGCCTCGCCCCTGCGCTCGGCGGACAGAGGGTCCCTCCCGCGCTTCGAGTAGGAGCCCTCGGGCTCGGGACCGGATTCCCGCTCGGGACCGGGGACGGCGTCCGCGTGGCGGTCGAAGCCGCTTGCTTCGCTCCTAGCGTCGTCCCTACGAGGCGCTCCAAAAGCCACGCGCTCCTCGGCGAGCTGGGCGGCGAAGTGCCCTTCGGGGTCGTGGAGGACCTCCGTGCGGGAAACGGGCCAGCAATGGGCCGCGCCCGTCTCGCTCCGGAAGACTTTCGAGCGGCGGGAGAGCATGGTCGTCCTCGCGCAGATCGTGCGTCCGAAGCGGTAGAGCCTAAATCCCCACTCGCCCGCGTGCTCGACCCTGGCGCTGATGAGGCCGGAGTCGCGCGCCGAGGCCTTGGCCCGCTCGAGCGCGAGGACCGCGGGTAGCTCGTCGGGATCTACCGGCGTCCCGCCGTAGGGGACCACCGGGGCGGGGAAGGCCGCCCTGAACTCGCCGGGGCGCCCCTCCTTGTACTCGAAAGCGCGCCAGAAGCAAACCTCGTCTTCCGGGGCGCCGGCCG
>JBBPYN010000156.1:0-15862 GCA_038199875.1 Rubrobacterales bacterium | reverse complement strand
GTCGCGTTCATCGGAGGTGAGCGGCCGAAGCGGATCTGTCTGGCGACGGGTCATCGGAAAGCCTCTCGGAAGGGTTGTGAGGCCCGCAGCATACTCCACCTTCACCGGAATGGCTACGTCCATGACAAACGACCCACTAGGACCGGGTGGTCGCCTTCACCACCTCCGATAATGCTTCCTGGGTGGTTATGAGGTTCCGTATTTCACGCAGGGCGACCGAGAGCGTGGAGAGGTCGAAGGTGCCGCTTGAGTTGATGTCGGCGAGTACCTGCATGGTGCGATTTACGGATCCCTCGTTGGCTTCGGCCCAGGCTTGTATGCGCTCGTCGGCGGGTTTGTCTTCAGGGGTGTTGCGGAGTACCTCAGCGGTGAGCGCGGCCTGCTGGTTGAAGATGTCGTCGCGAAGCGCGGAGCGTGCCAGGGTGCGCCAGCGGTTGTCGCGGGGCAGGGCCTCGATGTGGCGGCGCAACCAGTGGAGCTTCAGCCGGTCGCCGAGGGTGAAGTAGACCGCCGCTGTCGTATCGAGGGATTCTCCCGCTGCGTTCGCCACGTCGGTTATGTCGAGCGCGGGGAACATCGGGCCGAGGCTCGCGGCGCGCTCTGCTAGATCCTGCGGCACGTCGGCGTCGATGAGGCGTTGGGCCGCGTTCTCGACGGCCTCGCGGTCGCGGTCGAGCAGGATCCCCGGGATGCTTTCTGCCAGCTCCGCGGCCCCGCCAGAGAAGTGTGAGATCGTCGCCTGTATATCAAGCGGCGTGCGGCGGTAGCGGAGCAGCCAGCGGGTCGCGCGCTCGACGAGCTTGCGGGCGTCGAGCATGATCCTGTTCTGTACCCGCGCCTCGACCTTGTTGTCAAGGGCTTCGATATCGTCCCACAGGGCGCGCATCGAGAAGATCTCACGCGCCGCCGTGTACGCGCGGGCGATGTCAGGTGCCTCGGCCCCCGTCTCCTCGCCGAGCCTGAAGACGAACGAAGGGCCGCAGCGGTTGATTAGGCTGTTCGTGACGTGGGTCGCCGTGATCTGGCGGTGCAACCTGTGCTCGTGGATCTGCTCCCTGAATCGGTCCCTCAAGGGTGTCGGGAAGTACCTCTCCAGCTCCTGCGAGAGATACGGGTCCTCAGGGGCGTCCGACCCAAGGATGTCCTGGTAGGCCGTGATCTTGCTGTACGACAACAGGATCGATAGCTCGGGAGCGGTAAGCCCCTTGTTGTCGGAGCGCCGCTCGCCCAGCTCCTCGTCCCCTGGCAAAAACTCGAGCCCGCGGTCGAGCCTGCCGGCCTGCTCGAGCGCGTGGATGTAGCGGGCGTGTACGTCGACCATGGGGTGCGCCAGGGCAAGGGCCTGGCTTATGGCCTGGGTCTGCTGGTAGTTGTCGCGCAACACCAGCTCCCCGACCTCGTCGGTCATGCTCGCGAGCAGCTCGTTTCGCTGCTTGTCTGTCATGTCGCCGGCCTCGACGATGGCGTCGAGCAGTATCTTGATGTTGACCTCGTGGTCGGAGCAGTCGACCCCGGCGGAGTTGTCTACTGCATCCATGTAGATTCTGCCCCCGCGCAGCGCGTACTCTATACGCCCCATCTGCGTGAACCCGAGGTTTCCGCCCTCCCCGACCACCCTGCACCTGAGTTCGTCGCCATCCACCCTCAAAGTGTCGTTAGTCCTGTCGCCGACCTCGGCGTTGGTCTCCGAGCTCGCCTTGACGTAGGTCCCGATGCCGCCGTTCCAGAGCAGATCGATCTCAGCTTTGAGCATCGCGTTTATCAGCTCGGTCGGGGTCAGGGACTCAGCTTCGACGTCGAGCATCTCCCTCACCTGCTCAGAGAGGGGGATGGACTTGGCCGCTCGCGCGAAGACGCCGCCACCCTCGGAGATGAGATCCTCGTCGTAGTCCGTCCACGAGGAACGCGAGAGCCCGAAGAGGCGCTTACGTTCCTCGAAGGACTCCTCGGGGTCGGGGTCTGGGTCGAGGAAGATGTGCATGTGGTTGAAGGCGCCTACGAGCTTTATGTGGCGGCTGAGGAGCATGCCGTTGCCGAAGACGTCACCTGACATGTCCCCGATACCGACCACGGTGAAGTCCTCGCTCTGCGTCTCCTGGCCAAGGTCACGGAAGTGGCGGCTCACCGACTCCCATGCGCCCCGCGCGGTGATCCCCATCTCCTTGTGGTCGTAGCCCACGGAGCCGCCCGAGGCGAAGGCGTCTCCGAGCCAGAAGCCGTACTCGGCAGAGAGACCGTTGGCGATGTCTGAGAAGGTGGCCGTGCCCTTGTCCGCCGCGACGACGAGGTAGGGGTCGTCATCGTCGTAGCGCGTGACGTCGGGCGGCGGGACTATCTCGTCGCCCGAGATGTTGTCCGTTATGTCGAGCATGCCCCGGATCAGGGTCTTGTAGCAGGAGACAACCTCCTCCTGGAGGGCCTCGCGGCCTCCCGCCGAAGGTGGCCTTTTCACGACGAAACCACCCTTGGCCCCGACGGGGACTATAACGGCGTTCTTCACCGTCTGGGCCTTCATGAGGCCGAGGATCTCGGTCCTGAAGTCCTCCCGCCTGTCCGACCAGCGGATGCCGCCGCGGGCGACATCCCCGCCGCGCAGGTGCACGCCTTCAGTACGTGGAGAGTAGACGAAGATCTCGAACCGTGGCAACGGCAGCGGGAGGCCGGGTATCCGCTGGGGATCCAGCTTGAAAGAGAGGTGTGGTTTCATGTCACCCTCAGGCGTGCTCTGGTAGTAGTTCGTCCTGAGCGTCGCCAGCGTGATGTCGAGGAAAGAACGCAGGATACGGTCCTCATCAAGGCTAACGACCTCCTCCAACGCTTCTTCGATCTCCTCCTTCAGACGTTCGCTCTCTGCCTCCCTCTGGTGCGAGGGGTCGAGGCGGGCTTTGAAGAGGTCCACGATCAGCCTGGCTATGTGCGGGTTGCTGACGAGGGCGTCCTCCATGTAGTCCTGGGAGAACGTCGAGCCGGTCTGGCGCAGGTACTTGCAGTAGGCCCTCAGGACCGAGGTCTCACGCCACGTCAGCCTGGCGCGCAACACGAGCCGGTTGAAGCCGTCGTTCTCGACGGCCCCGCGCCACGCGCGGACGAAGGCGTTCTGGAAGATCTCCTTTACCTCCGAGGTCTGCAGCTCGCCGCCCGCCTCGTGGACGAGGCCGAAGTCGTAGATCCAGACCGGAGCCGAGCCCTCTGGCTTTACCTCGTGCGGGCGTTCGTCGACGACCTCGACGCCCATGTCCTCGAGCAGCGGCAGGATTCCCGAGAGCGAGACCTGCTCGCCGAGCCTGAACAGCTTGAACCCGAGGAAGTCCTCCGACTCCTCTATCGGGTGGTAGAGGCTCATCCCGAGATCATCTTCAGATTTCAGGGTCTCCATGCGTTGTATGTCGGAGACTGCCGTGCGTGGCAGGAAGCCGGCGCGGTAGCCAGGGGAGAAGGCGTCGCGGTACCTTCGGAAAAGCTCCGTGCCCTGCTCCTCGCCGCGCTGTTCGACCAGGGCGTCGTAGAGGTTGTCGGCCCACGAGCGGGTCGTCTCCACGATGCGGCGTTCGATCTCCTGCTCGTCGTGGTCCGGGTTCTCTCCCGGCTTCGTATAGATTATGAAGTGGACGCGCGCGAGCACCGACTCAGAGAGCCTGACGTTGTACTCCACGTTCGCGCCGTCGAAGGCCCTGAGGAGAATGCCCTGCATCCGCTCCCGGACCAGGGTGTTGTAGCGGTCGCGGGGCACGAAGACGAGGCACGAGATGAAGCGCCCGTAAGTATCGCGCCTGACGAAGAGCCTGACGCGCTGGCGCTCCTGCAGGTGGAGTATGCCCATCGCTATCTCGAAGAGTTCCTCCTTGGAGATCTGGAACAGCTCGTCGCGCGGGTAGGTCTCCAGTATCTCGACTAGGTCCTTCTCGTTGTGGCTCCCCTCCGGGAAACCGGACCGCTCTAGCACGTAGCGCACCTTGCGCCTGACGAGCGGGATGTCGAAGACGCTCGCGCTGTAGGCGGTGAACGTATAGAGCCCGAGGAACCGCCGCTCCCCAGTGACCTCGCCAGACTCGTCGAATTTCTTTATGCCGATGTAATCCAGATAAGAGGGCCTGTGCACCGTGGCCCGAGAGTTCGCCTTCGTGAGGTTCAGGAGCTTGGGTGTGCGGGCGAGCCTCCTCACATCGGGCGGGAGCTCGGCGAAGCTGTGAGAGACTGCCCCCGACTCCGACTGCCTCAAGATACCAAGGCCAGACCCCTCGACGGCGCAAAGCACCTCCTCGCCGTCCTGCGTTCCCAGGTCGTACTCGCGGTAGCCGAGGAAGGTGAAGTTGTCGTCGTCGACCCACTCCAGGAAAGCGCGGGTCTCGGCCAGGTCCTCCGGCTCGAAGTCAGGCGGGTTCTCCTCGAGCCCTGAGACTATCTCCCCGACCTTGCCACGCATCCCGAGCCAGTCCTCGACGGCCGCCTTCACGTCGGCCAGGGTCTTCTCGATGGACCGTTGCAGGTCTTCGAGAACCGAGGGCTCCGTCTGGCGGTCCACCTCGACGTGAATAACCGACTCGGAGATGACGTCTTCTTCATCAGAATCCGGAGGGAGGATCTCGATGAGCCGGCCCTCCGCGTCGCGGCGCACCTTCATGACGGGGTGCAGGATCATGTGTATCGCGTAGCCCTGGTGGTTTATCTCCATCCTCGCCGAGTCGACGAGGAAGGGCATGTCGTCGTTGACCATCTCGACGACCGTGTGGGTCGACTGCCAGCCGTGTTCCTCGAACTGGGGGTTGTAGATCCTGATCTTCCACTCCCCCGGCTCGCGACGTCCGGCGAAGCTCCAGTGGGAGACGGCTGCCCCGTAAGCGTCTATTGGGGAGCGCTCTTCGAGGTCGTCGGCGTCTACCCACCCGTAGTACTGGCGCGCGAACTCCTCGGCCTGCGGTGCCTGATCCTCCGGCAGCTGCTCCCTGACGCGGGTCACGACCTTGTCCAGAAGCTCGTCCTTTACCAACATCGGCACACTCCTCCAACGCTCCCATTCCGTGGGGCCATTGTAGCCCAACCCACCGTCCCGCTCGTCGCTTACGACCCCGGTTCACCGCCGTGCTTGCTATAGTCATACGTACACATCCCGGACAGCGGAGGATTTCATGAACTTCGAGCTTTCTAGCGAACAGTGGGAGATCAAAGACCGTGCGGCGGAGTTCGCCGACCGTGAAGTAGCGCCCCACGCAGCCGACCTCGACGGTGAGGACAGGGTGCCTTTCGAGACGCTCCAGAAGATGGCCGGCGCAGACTTTATGGGGCTGTGCGTGCCCGAGGAGTACGGCGGGGCCGGGAAAAACTTCCTCTCCTACTGTCTCCTGATCGAGGAGATCAGCCGCGCCGACGCCGGGGTTGGCGCGACGCTGGCGGTACACACGAGCGCTGGCACGCTCCCCGTAGTGATGTTCGGCATAGCAGAGCAGAAGGCGCGCTGGGTACCGCCGCTGGCGCGCGGGGAGAGCATAGGCTGCTTCGCGCTCACGGAACCTGATACGGGCTCAGACGCCTCCGCGATAAGTGCGCGGGCCGAACGGGTCGATGGCGGCTACCGCATCTCCGGGCACAAGCAATGGGTCACCAACGGGCGCATCGCGGGTACCATGATCCTCTTCGCCCGCGCGGAGGGCGGAGCCAGCGAGGGCGTTACTGCTTTCATCGTTCCTATGGACTCCGAAGGCATCTCCTTCGGCGCGCACGCGAGGAAGATGGGTGTGATCTCGGCTACCACCGACGACGTGCTCTTCGACGATGTCTTCGTCCCAGAAGAGAACCGGATCGGGGAGGAGGGAAGGGGGCTTCGCGTCGCGTTCGGGACGCTCGACACGGGTAGGATCGGGATAGCCGCCCAGGCCGTAGGCATCGCCGAGGCCGCCTTCCGCTACGCCACGCACTACGCCGCAGAACGGACCACCTTCGGAAAGCCCATAGCCGAGCACCAGGCGATAGCCTTCAAGCTGGCCGACATGCAGACCAGGATCAGGGCCGCCCGTCTCCTCGTCTACGAGGCGGCGTGGATGAAGGATGAAGGAGAGCGTCACACCGAGGCAGGCGCCCGCGCGAAGCTCTACGCCTCGCAGGTGGCCAACGAGGTCGCCTACGAGGCGCTCCAGATCCTCGGCGGGCGGGGATACATGAAGGACCACCCCGTCGAACGCTACTACAGGGACGCGCGGGTAACGGAGATCTACGAGGGAACCAGCGAGATACAGCGCCTGGTCATCTCCCGCGCCATCATGAGAGAACACGCCGAGTCTCTAGAAGCACCGGGCGGTGTCGAGGGCTCGCGCCCCGTCGTCGGGTAAGAACCCGCTTATGCTACAGTCTAACTTCAGGGGTTAGAGACACAGGAGGAACACGCCTTGGATACCAGGAAGAGCGCGAAGGACCGCTGGGAGGAAGCGTACTCGAAGGGCCCCGAGCGCGACGCCGAGTTCTCTACCATGTCGGGCGTGCCGGTCAAGCCTCTGTACACCCCCGAGGACGTCGAGGGCGACTACGACGAGAAGCTGGGCTATCCGGGCGCGTATCCTTACACCCGCGGTGTCTACCCGAACATGTACCGGGGAAGGTTGTGGACTATACGCCAGTTCGCCGGGTACGGGACGGCCGCCGAGACCAACGAGCGGTTCAGGTACCTCCTGGACCACGGCCAGAACGGCCTCTCCGTCGCCTTCGATATGCCGACCCTGATGGGCCTTGACTCCGACTCGCCGCTCTCTTTAGGCGAGGTGGGCACCGAAGGCGTCGCGGTAGATTCTCTCGAAGACATGGAGCGTCTCTTCGAGGGCATCCCGATGGGTGAGGTCTCGACCTCCATGACCATAAACGCCCCCGCAATGGTCTTGCTCGCGATGTACGTCGTGGCCGCCGAGAAGCAGGGCGTCGCGCCCGAAGAGCTAGCTGGCACCAACCAGAATGACATACTTAAGGAGTACATCGCCCAGAAGGAGTGGCTCTTTCCCCCCGCGCCCTCGATGCGCGTCTTCAAGGATATGCTCGTCTACGCCACGGAGCACATGCCGAGGTGGAATACCGTCTCTATCAGCGGTTACCACATCAGGGAGGCGGGGAGCACGGCTGCCCAGGAGCTCGCCTTCACCCTCGCCGACGGCTTCGCCTACATTGACGCGGGTATCGAGGCCGGCCTCGACGTCGACGACTTCGCCCTGCGCTTTTCGTTCTTCTTCAACTCGCACGTAGATTTCTTCGAGGAGATCTGCAAGTTCCGCGCGGCCCGCCGCATCTGGGCGACGGTCCTCAAGGAGAAGTACGGTGCGAAGAGCGAGAAGAGCCTCCTGATGCGTTTCCACACCCAGACAGCGGGCGTCTCCCTGACGGCCCAGGAGCCTTACAACAACGTGGCCCGCACGGCGTTCGAGGCGCTCGCAGCCATCCTCGGCGGGACGCAGAGCCTGCACACCAACTCGCTGGATGAGGCGCTCGCCCTTCCAACCGAAGAAGCGGTGCGCGTCGCCGTCAGGACGCAACAAATAGCAGCCCTCGAGACAGGGGTGGCCAACACCATTGATCCCCTTGGCGGGTCCTACTTCGTCGAGGCCTTGACCGACGAGCTCGAGCGGCGGGCTTACGAGTACTTCGAGCAGATAGACGAGATGGGGGGCATGATCCAGGCCATAGAGCAAGGCTTCCCTATGCGCGAAATATCCGAAGCCTCAGCCCGCTACCAGCGCGAACTCGAAGAAAAGAAGCGCTACATGGTCAACGTCAACGTCTACGAGCCCAAGGACGAGCAGGACATGGAGCTCCACCGCCTCGACCCCGAGGTCTCCAAAGGCCAGGTCGACCGCCTCGAAGCCCTCAAAGAGCGCCGCGACAACGACCTCGTCGAAAAGCGGCTCGGGGAGCTAAAGGAATCGTGCTCCGGTAACGAGAACACGATGTACCCGATCCTCGAGGCCGTGCGTGCGTACGCAACGGTCGGGGAGATCAGCGCCGCCATGCAAGAGGTCTTCGGCGATTACAGAGAGACGCCGGTGATTTAGAGCACGCTGCCTGCGGCAGCTTGTCAGCACGCTCAGGCTAGCGCCTTCGCTTGTCAGCACGGCGCCTTTGGCGCCTTGTCAGCACGCTTCGGCCTTTCAGGCCTCCGCTTGTCAGCACGGAGCTTCGAGCCTTGTCGGGCGAGCTTGTGACGGGCCTTGCGATGGGTACATGTGGCGTTCTCCGCGGGGGCTTGGGGGCTGCATTCTGCTAGAATTAGGGGAGCGGAGGAGTGATTTTGGCTCCTCTCGTGGGGACCTTTTAGTAGAGGAGGAGGTCTATGGCGATCCGAGAGACCGGGGCCCGGCACGAGGCGCTTGGTCTGGATGAGGACGACCTGCGCAGGATGCACTATCACATGCTTCTCGCGCGGCGGGTTGACGAGCGGTCCTGGATCCTGAACCGTCAGGGCAAGGCTGCGTTCGTGATCTCATGCCAGGGTCAGGAGGGTGCCCAGGTCGGAGCAGCATATAATCTGCGCCCCGGTTATGACTACCTCTATCCCTACTATCGCGACTCGGGGATGACGCTGCTCCTCGGCCAGACGCCGCGCGACCAGTTCCTGAGCCTTCTCGGCAAGAAAGAAGACCCGAACAGCGCCGGACGCCAGATGCCTGGCCATTACAGCAGTCGGGAACTGAATATCGTTACGGCCTCTGCCCCTGTCGGGGTACAGTACCCGCAGGCCACTGGCACCGCGCTCGCGTTCAAGATGCGCGGCGAGGACGGCGTCGTGCTCGTCTGCGGCGGCGAGGCTTCGACGAGCGGCGGCGACTGGCATGAGGCCATGAACTTCGCAGGCATCCACGACCTGCCCGTCGTGTTCCTCGTGGAGAACAACGTCTACGCCATCTCCGTTCCCGTAAAGTTCCAGGTCGCCGGCTCCATAGCCAAAAGGGCCGATGGCTACGGCTTCCCCGGCCGCGAGGTGGACGGCAACGACGTGCTCGCCGTCTACGAGGAGGCCAAAGAGGCCTTCGCCAGGGCCCGTGCGGGGGAGGGGCCGACGCTCATCGAGGCCAAGACCTACCGGATGACGGCCCATTCCTCGGACGACGACGACCGTAGGTATCGGGAGCGCGAGGAGATCGAAGAGTGGCGCCAGAAGGACCCTATCGTCCGCTTCGAGAGATACCTGATGGAGAACGGGATTCTCGATGAAGCGGAGCGCGACGAGATCTCGGAGCGCATCAAGGCGGAGGTAGCCGAGGCGAGCGAGTACGCCGAGAACGCGCCCTTCGCCGACCCCGAAGACGTGCTACGCGGCGTCTACGCCGGGGGTTAGTCATGGCGACGAAGAACCTGCTCCAGGCCATCCACGAGGGGCTCGCAGAGGAGATGCGCGCCGACGAGTCGGTCATGGTGCTCGGTGAGGATGTGGGCAGGGCCGGCGGCGTTTTCAGGGTGACGCAGGGTTTGGTGGAGGAGTTCGGGACCACGAGGGTCCTGGACACGCCGCTTGCGGAGAGCTTGATCGTCGGCTCAGCCATCGGCCTCTCGGTGAACGGGATGCGACCCGTGGCCGAGATACAGTTCGCCGACTTTATCGCGCCTGCTTTCGACCAGATCATCAACGAGGCGGCGAAGTTCTACTACCGCTCGAACGGCGCCTGGAGCTGCCCCCTGACCATCCGCGCCCCTTACGGCGTCGTGCCAGGTGGCGCCCTCTACCACTCGCAGAGCATCGAGGCGTGGTTCTGCAACACACCAGGTCTTAAGGTAGTCGCCCCGACGTTCCCGGCCGACGCGAAGGCAGTGATCAAGAGCTCCATCCGCGACCCCAACCCCGTCCTCTTCCTCGAACACAAACGCACCTACCGCCTCATAAAGGAGGAAGTACCAGACGACGATTTCGAGGTCCCCCTTGGGGAGGCACGTGTCCACCGCGAGGGTACTGACATCACCGTCGTCGCCTACGGCCTGATGCTCTACACGGCACTCGAGGTGGCCGAGAAGCTCTCGGAGGAACAGGGCATACAGACCGAGGTCGTGGAGCCGAGGACGCTGTATCCGCTGGATAAAGAGACCATCCTGGACTCGGCCAGGAAAACGGGCAAGACGTTGGTGATCTCCGAGGCCAACCTGACGGGCTCGGTCTCGGGAGAGATCGCCGCGATCGTCGCGCGGGAGGCTTTCGAGTGGCTCGACGGGCCTGTGATGCGCCTCGGGGCGCCCGACGTGCCGGCGGCGGCCTTCGCCCGCCCGATGATGGACTACTTCCTGCCATCGGGGGAGCAGATAGAGGAGGCCATGCTCGAGCTGGCGCGCTACTAGAGGAGGGAGTCTTGGCCAAACCGGTAACGATGCCGCAACTCGGCGAGAGCGTGACGGAGGGCACTATTACCCGCTGGCTCAAGGCCGAAGGCGACGAGGTGGAGATCGACGAGCCCCTCGCCGAGGTAGACACGGATAAGGTCAACGCCGAACTTCCCTCACCGGTGGCTGGCACGATCGAGAAGTTCCTGGTCTCCGAAGGCTCGACGGTAGACGTCGGTACCGAGATCGCCCTGGTCGCCGCCGACGGCGACTCGCCCGCCACAGACGCCCCGCCTCAGGAGAACGTCGCCGACGCCGCTCCCACAGAAGAGTTCCCCGCCTCAGGCACCGAGGCCCAGCCCGTAGCTGGAGAAGAGGCTGACGGAACACGTACGTCGCGGGGCGAGGGTAACGGGAGCGGGGAGATCGAAGACGCCGGGACCCTGCGCCTGACGCGCTCCTCGCCCGTCGTGAGGCGCCTCGCAGAGGAACACAACGTGGAGATAGCGGAGGTCCCTGGCTCAGGCACGGGGGGACGGGTAACCAGGAAGGATATCGAGGGCTACATAGAGGAACAGGAGGAGCGCGGAACGGGGCGCGAGGAAAACGCGCCCCCGGGACTACGGGAAGAACGGGAAGCCTTTGCGGAAACGGAGCCTGAACGCGTGCCCGTTTACGAGGGCGACCGGGTCGAGGACTTGACGGGCATCCGGCGGGCCATCGCGAACCGCATGGCCTCGAGCAAACGCGAGGCCCCGCACGCCTGGACGATGGTCGAGGTGGACATGAGCGGGCTCGCCGCGCTGCGCGGGCGGGAGAAGCCCGCATTCCTCGAACGCGAAGGCATCAAGCTGACCTACCTGCCGTTCATAGTAGAGGCGGTCGTTGAGAGCCTTAAAGAGAATCCCGTGCTGAACTCCGTGTGGGACGGTGACCGCATAATCCTCAGGAAGCGGGTAAACGTCGGGGTGGCCGTAGACCTCGAAGACGCGCTCATCGTGCCCGTCATCCCAGACGCCGACGAGTTGAACATCGTCGGCCTGGCACGCAGGATCGACGATGTGGTGCGTCGCGCCCGCGCCGGGCAACTCGGCACCGAAGACGTCTCCGGCGGCACGTTCACCGTCAACAACCCGGGCTCGCTGGGAAGCGTGGTCTCGACGCCCATCATCAACTACCCGCAGGCGGCGATCCTCTCCGCCGAGGCCATCGTCAAGCGCCCCGTCGTCGTAGACGACGCCATCGCCATCCGGAGCATGATGAACCTCGAAGTCTCCTTCGACCACCGCGTCCTCGACGGCGGAGCCGCCCTGAAGTTCCTGAACGCCGTCAAGGCACGGTTAGAGGCCCACGGGCCTGAGAGCGGCATTGGTTGACCGCATTCGCTCGTAGTACTGACAGTACAAACATCCCCACAAGCCCGGCCTCGCTACCGTTCCCGGCAAGCCTGGAGACGAATTGGCTCCTGGTACACTCAATAGCATTCTCAAGCAGGCAGGGTTGAAGGAGTGAGACATGAAATATCTCGTGGTTATTGAAACCACCGACACGGGCTTTTCGGCTTACTCTCCAGACTTGCCTGGGTGCGTATCGACCGGAGCGACTCGTGAAGAAGTCGAACAGAACATGCAGGAGGCCATAGAACTCCACCTCGAGGGGCTGCGCGAGGAAGGCTATTCTGTTCCCGAGCCGAGCACGTCCTCATCATATGTCGAGGTAATAGCTTGAGCACAACTACCCCTGCAGTACGAGTGCCAAGGCCCGTACGGGGCTGCCGGTGCCGCCTGTCAGCTTTAGCGGGGCGACGAAGAGTAGGGCGCCGGTTGGTGGCAGTTCGCCGAGGTTTGCGAGCTGCGTGACGCCGTACTTTCCTGCGCCCATGAGGTAGTAGTGGGCTGGGAACGGGGGATCGAACCTTCCTGCGGCGTCGATGCCGACGGTCTCGACCCCGACGCCGACGAGGGGGCTCTCCTCGGCGATCCAACGCACGCACTCGGCGTCGAAGCCTGGCGAGCGCGGGTTACCGTCCGTGGCGTTGAGGAACGTTTCGGTGTCGTGGGCGCGTGCGTCCCACCCCGTGTGTAGCAGCAGCCAGCCGCCTTCCGGCAGCGGTCCGTGGTCGTCCTCGAACGCGCGTATGTCATCGACGGTGAGCAGGTAGTCGGGGTCATCGGCGCTCGGTACGGAACGGTCTATCACGACCGCGGGGGCGATGAGGTGCCTGGGCGGCACCTGCGAGACGGCTATGCCTTCGCGGCCGCTGATCCAATGTATGGGCGCGTCGAAGTGCGTTCCCGTGTGCTCGCCGATCTCGAGCCAGTACCACGCCCACGCTGGCCCCCGCTCGTCGTAGTGGCTGATCTCATGCCGTTTAACCCCAGGTGTCTGTGCGAACTGCTCGGGCAGCTCGATGACGGGGGTGCTCTCGCCCAACGGTTGGGTCAGGTCGACGATACGGGCGGCGCCGTTACCAAGCGCCTCGGCGAGTGATGCAACAGGGTTCTGCGGTGTCAAATCGTTTCTCCTCTCAATGGGAGCGGAATGCCTCCGCGAGCCATTCGGCCCTTATCTCCGGGTTGACCTTCGCGTCGATGATTAGCGGACGGTCCCGTCCCTCCAACCAGTCTCGCACCGGCGAAAGATCCCCCTCGTTCCTGACCGTGATGCCATTGGCCCCCGCCGCCCGCGCGAACGCGGCGAAATCTGTCTCAGGGAAGCGCGCCAACTCTACCGGGCGTCCCATGGGACCGAAATGGTGCACCTCCGCGCCGTAGGCCGCGTCGTTGTAGACGACGATGAGCATCGGCAGGCCGTAGCGGGCGGCCGTCTCCAGCTCCCCAAGGGCCATAAGGGCGCCGCCGTCGCCCACGGCCGCGACAGATAGCCTCTCAGGCCGCGCGACCGCTGCCCCTATACCGCTCGGTCCGGCGACGATGGCAGGCCGGTGCGAGTGGGCGAGCAGGTCGGCGACTGCGGCGACGGAATCCTGCGACGGAACCGGCGGCTCAAGCGGTGGCCAGAGAGGGACCGCCTTCGAGCCGTCATGACTTTCCTCTTCGACCACGTTGATCGGTATGCTCAGGACGACGGGGCGGCGCTCGGTCTGAGCGCGCGGGTGGTGTCTACGGCGGCGGTCTGCGCGCCGCGCACGCGCTCGGGGATCGCGCCCAGCGTCGCCGCGAGGGTGCTTTGATCCACCTTGAAGTTCGACCAGAGTGTCCCCGTTGGTATGTCAGCGGCCAGCATAACGAGCGGCGTGCGCGCCTTCGCGGCCTCCGTCAAGCCTGTGAGCGTGTTCGTAAAGCCGGGGCCCTGATGGACGCTCGCGACGCCGACCTTTCCACAGGCGCGGGCGTAGCCGTCAGCCATCATGACCGCGCCGGTTTCGTGCCTGGAGGAGTAGAACCTGGCACCCGCCTCGTGCAGCGCGTTCAGGACGGCGAAATTGCCGCTTCCGGCGAGCCCGAAGAACGCCTCGATACCGTTGTCGACAAGCGCCTGTCCGATCGCCTCGGAGACCAGCACCGCTCAGGCCTGCCCACACTGTAGTCCAGCGACGAGGCCCGTACCTTGCACGTTCGTAGGTGGCCCGACAGATAGCCGATTATGAAAGTTAGAGCCCGTCACCCGTGCCTTTCCGTGTTCTCCAAGCCTACTCCCCAGAGTAGCGCCCGAACCATAAGGCAATGCAGAGGCCCGCGCAACGTACGGCCGGCGGTCTCGCGGTTACCGTGTTACACCTGAAGGCTAAAGCGCGGTTAAACTAGGATTGTGTTCCAACGTGTGCTCGAAGATGTATTGAGCAGGATCGACCGCGAGGAGCTCGTGCGCCTGACGCAGGAACTCGTCCGTATCCCAAGCGTCTATCGTCCCGAAGAGCCGGAAGGCAACGAGAACAGTGCCGCCAGGTTCGTCGCGGATTACCTGCAGAACGCGGGCTTCGAGACGAGGACAGAGGAAGCCGCGCCTGGCCGGCCCAACGTGTGGGCCGTATGGGAGGGAGATCGTCCAGGGAGGACCCTGCTCTTCGAGGCGCACACGGACGTGGTGACTGAGGGAAGCGCACAAGAATGGGACCATCCACCGTTCGGGGCTGAGCGTGATGGCGGACGTATCTACGGGCGTGGCGTGTGCGACACCAAGGGAAACCTGGCAGCGGCCGTGGTGGCGGTGCGTGCCATAAGGGACTCAGGTGTCGCTTTCCCCGGCACCCTGGTACTCTGTCACCCGGTGGACGAGGAGGGGATGATGGTCGGGATCAAGGCTTTCATCGAGAACGGACACGCCGGGGGAGTCGACGCCGCCGTTATCTGCGAACCCGAGGAGAACCAGCTCTGCACGAGGCAGAAGGGCGCGCTCAGGGTCGAGGTCACCGTGCGAGGACGCATGGCGCACGGGGCCATGCCCCTGAGCGGGGTCAATCCGGTTACGCGGGCGGCACGTTTCGTGGTCGCCGTCGAGGAACTGGAGAGGGAGGAGATAGGGCGACACGGCGAGGACCCGTTCCTCGGTTTTCCGAGCCTCACGCCTACCATCCTCATGGGCCCCGATTATGGGGAACCCCAGATCAACGTCATACCCGCGAGCGCCTACGTCGCCCTCGATATCCGCACCGTCCCTGCGCAGTCCCACGAAGCTCTGGTAGAGCGGCTGGAAGACATCCTCTCGAGGCTCGGATCAGAAGACCCCAACTTCGACGCGACGCTCGAGGTGATAGAGGAACGCCCGCCGACCGAGACCCCGAAGGACGAGCCGCTCGTTGGCGCAATGGCGAGGGCCTCTACTTACCTGACCGGCGAGGAGCCACGCTACAACGGGGTCCCTGGCGCGACGGACGGCACGTTCCTACACGCGTGGGCTGGCATCCCCATCGTTACTACAGGAGCTGGGAACCGTGAGATCCTACACCACGCAGACGAGTGGGTCGACGAGGAAGAGCTCCTCGCCACCTGCAAGCTATACGCCGCGACGGCCATGTACTTCGCCTACGGAGAGGAAGCCGATGTTTGATTACCGTTCGATGTTCGACCTGACGGACAAGACCGCGCTCGTCGTCGGGGCCGGGAGCGGCATCGGTGAGGCAAGCGCCCACGGCCTCGCCGCCTTCGGAGCACACGCCGTATGCGCGGACGTGGATGCGGAAGCAGCGGAGAACACGGCCGCAGAGATAATCTCGGAAGGGGGAGCGGCCGAGGCCCTGGAACTGAACATGACGGATCCCGAGAGCGTGAGGGCGGCCGTCGAAAATGTGGCACCTCCTGACGTACTGGTCAGCACGCCTTCCGTCAACGTCAGGAAGCCGGTTCTTGAGATAACGGACGAGGAGTTCGACCAGATCGTCGAGTTGAACCTCAAGGGGACTTTCCGTCTGGTCAGGGACTTCGGACGCGGCATGGCCGAGCGCGGCTCGGGCAGCATCATCGCCTTCTCCAGCATCCGCGGGCAGGTCGTCGAACCGGGGCAGGGTATCTACGCCGCGACCAAGGCGGGGACGGTGCAGATGCTGCGGGCGCTTGCTTCCGAGGTCGGGCCGCGCGGCGTGAGGGTCAACGCGATTGCGCCAGGCATCGTCGAGACGCCGTTG
>JBBPYN010000155.1:0-5976 GCA_038199875.1 Rubrobacterales bacterium | reverse complement strand
CGCGGAGAGTTCTACGCCTGAGGCGGCGGCGTTGTCGTCGACTTGCTCTGGCCTCGAGGCGCCGATGATCGCGCTGCTCACGTCCTCCTGACGCAGCACCCAGGCGAGCGCGAGCTGAGGCATGCTGAGGCCGGCATCAGAGGCGACGGAGCGCAACGCGTCAACAGCGGAGAGGACTTCCTCGTTCATGAGCTGTTGCATAAAGCGGTTGTTCTCCGGGTCGGCGGCGCGGGTGCCCTCCTCTGGGGCGTCGCCAGGATAATACTTGCCCGTAAGTACGCCCTGGGCGAGCGGTGAGAAGACCACCTGGCCTATCCCTTCGCGTTCGCAGAGGAGTATGACCTCGCCTTCGATGCGGCGTTGGATCATGTTGTACTGCGGCTGGTTGGAGACGATCCGGTCCAGGTTCATCTCCTTCGCGATCCTCAAAGCGTCGGAGATCTGGTCAGCCGTCCACTCGGAGACGCCGATGTAGAGCACCTTGCCCGCTCGCACGAGGTCGTCGAGCGTCCCTAGCGTCTCTTCGAGGGGCGTATTCTCGTCGTAGCGGTGGCACTGGTAGAGGTCGACGTAGTCGACGCCAAGCCTCTTTAGCGACGCGTTACACTGCTCGGTTATGTGCTTGCGCGAGAGCCCACGGTCGTTGGGCCCATCGCCCATCGGGAAGTACACCTTGGTCGCCAGAAAGTACGAGTCGCGCTCGAAGTTCTTCAAGGCCCGGCCCACGATCTCCTCGGCCGCTCCACGCATGTACACGTTGGCCGTGTCGAAGAAGTTGATGCCGATCTCATACGCCCTGTCTATGCACGCCCTGGCCTGCTCCTCGGCCACGCTCCCGCCGTAAGTCAGCCAGCTCCCGAGGGAGATCTCACTGACCTTAACCCCGCTACCACCCAACCGCCTGTACTCCACCTGCAACCTCCAGCAAATAGGGAACGAGTCGCTAATACTACACGCTGCGGTTCGCCCGCTTGCCCTCGAGCAGAAGCCGGTCAAAGGCACGCAAAACCCGTCCGACGCGCTGTAACCAGCCTTGCTTACTGATTTGTTGTCGGTTAAGAGCATCTTTATTGCAAGAGCGGCCCATTTTGTTACAATGCTCTCACCAACTACCGATCAACGAAGAAGGAGCAGGGACAACGGTGCGAGCGACGCTACAGCCCGGCCTGACGAATAGGCTGACGAAATATCTCAGGACCACACAGCAGCTCATCGAGGAGGGCCGTGACGCGGTCTCCAGCAAAGAGCTAGGCGATTTCACGGGCATAAACCCGGTACAGGTACGCAGGGATCTCAACGCCATAGGTTTCTCGGGCACCCGTGGGGTCGGCTACCAGGCCTACGACCTGGTCGAGGCCGTCCGCGACATTCTCGGGCTCAGGCAGACCTACAACATCGCGTTGGTAGGCGCCGGCAACCTCGGTAGCGCCATAGCGGCGAGCACCATCCTCCCCAAGAGGGGCTTCGTCATCCACGACGTCTTCGACGACAACCCGGAGAAGATCGGACGCACCGTCGGCAACGTCGTCGTCAAGCACATAGACGAACTGCAGAAGAGCGTCACCGAGGCAGAGGAGATCATCGGCATCATCGCAACCCCGGCATCCTCAGCCCAGGAGGTCGCCAACCTGATGGTCGACTGCGACATAAAGGTCATCCTCAACTACACCGACGTCCTGCTCCACGTTCCAACCCACGTGGACGTCCACCGCATAGACCCAACAGCCCAACTGATGCACACCCTCTACTACCTGACCCAGGCGGAGGGGCAAGAAGCGTCCTAGCTTGTCAGGTTGCGGTCCTCGGTACTCACCCGGGGACCCCTTCTCTGTGGACAACGATGCGCAGGCGCTACGCGGAAGCGCTCTTAGTGGCTCTTGCTGAAGTGCTGACCGGCTGAAATGCTGACTGCTAGAATGGGAAGAACCCGGGGCGCAACCTAGGGGTGATAGGTGGGGAAAGGGAAAGGAGGAGTAGCGCCCCGGGCTCTTTAATTGTGCCGGTTTAGTTTCGCACCAACCGACTAACAGGATGATACATCGCTCGCCACACTTTGTAAAGCCTTTGGAACATCGAATTTAGAAACTTTCTGCAGATATCTGCAAAGTGCACATAAAGATGTAGTCGGTGGGGAGGTTGGGCATCAGGCGGGGCTTCTTCACGGCTTCGTCCCATCGGTCCCCACCTTCTCGTTGGACGAGCGGGACTCCGACGCCCTATGGGCGAGCGCCTGCGGTGGCATCGTCTCGGAGATCGGACCGCACAGAAGCGCGTCGACGAGATCGTGGCTCATCCGTTCGATAACCTCTTTGTCCTCCTGGGACAGGCCCAGCCTGGCGAGGACGCGGGAGACCTCGCCGCAACGTATACCTTCGGCCGACTCCCGGAGTGTGCGCGGTGGCCCCAAAGCTACCTGCAGCGTCCCTTCTGGGCCGTCGCTCCGACACGATCGAACAGGTTCGGCTGATCGGTCCCGTTACCTGTTTTGGCCATGGTGTCCTCCCGTCTCGCCTGCGAACGATTCCCGTGCCGGAACAGCGGGTAACCCGTTAGTCAAGGATGCCTCCTTCGGGGCCACACGAGGATGTAACCGGCTGACGATCGCGGCCCAGTAGAGCAAATGGCGGTGAATTGCGAATGAAACCCGCATGAATTTTTTTCAAAAGTCTCTATGCGCGCTTCGACGAATTAGGGCCTGACAATCGTGAACCCATCGGCGGTTCATCGCGAATTCATCGACGATTCATCGCGAATTCATCAGCCTGGTCGAAATTAGCGGTAACGCGAAATCGGAGAGGAGAGATGGACCCGATCTTATACTATCGGTGGTGTCCGGTTGGGCCTCACGATAGCCGAGGACATCTTCGGTTCCAAGATGAAGAAATCAACGGTGTAGCCACGCGGCAAACCTGGTGAAAATCGCAGGTGCGACGAAATAGGAAGGGCGCCTACCTGGTGCTCGGAGGAGGTACGCGAGATGCAGAGAGGTCACGGGGAAGCCGAGAGGCTACTGGTCGGGGGCTTCGATGGTGTCGAGGAGCTGGACACGGACGTCATCGATCGCGTCGTGGCGAGCGGCGGGGAAGGCGAGGACGCCACCCGCATGGTCATGGTCAACAACTTTCTCGGACCCAAGAGGTTCGGCAAGATGTTCCCGGGCCTCGAGCCCTTCAGACCGGAGGATCAGGCCTTGATCGATCTCGGCCGCGCGATGAGGGAGACCCTACCCGAGAACCCTGCACTGGAAAACGCCGACGTCCCGTCGGGCTTCACCTACCTGGGGCAGTTCGTCGACCACGACCTGACGCGCGACGAGACGAGGAACTTCCCGGTCGTCGACGACCCGGAGCTCATAAAGCAGGCGCGTACGCCCACGCTTGACCTGGACAGCGTGTACGGTGAGGGCCCAAGGAGGCAGCCCGACCTCTACGACACCAACCTGCCGCCTAGCGAGGCCCGCTTCGCCTCCGGTACGACCGTACCGACCCCGGACGTGAACGTGGCGCTGCCCAACGACCTGCCCAGGAAGCGCGACGGTGGGGCTGTGATCGGCGACGACCGCAACGACGAGAACCTGGTCGTCGCCCAGACCCACCTCGCGTTCCTGAAGTTCCACAACCGGGTGATGGACGTCCTACCCCGCGGCGAGGAAGACGACGGACGCTCCACCTTCACGCAGGCCGAGGAGACCCGCAAGCGGACCACCTTTCACAACTCGCGCAGAACGGTTAGGTGGCACTATCAATGGCTCGTCCTCAATGACTTCTTGCCGAGGGTGATAGATCCCAACGTACTCGACGACGTCAGGACGAACGGCAGACGATTCTTCAGGTTCAACCGCGCGCCCTTCGGCGGAGAACCATTCATGCCGCTGGAGTTCTCGGGCGCGGCTTACCGCTTCGGGCACAGCATGATCAGGGAGACCTACGACTACAACCGTGTCTTTACGGAGGCGACGATCAGCCTGCTGTTCACGTTCACCGGGAGTGGAGGCGGGGCGCCCATCCCGAGCAACTGGGTCATCGACTGGCGCCGCTTCCATGAGGTCGGCCGGGACGACAACAGGAACTTCACCCGCAAGATCGATCCCAAGTTGATCCCCCAGCTCCACGAGTTGCCGAACGTGCGCCCCAACCAGCCCCGCTCCCTGGCCGTGAGGAACCTCCTGCGGGGCAGCAGAATAGGACTACCCAAGGCCCAAGACGTCGCGGAGGCTATGGGCATCGAAGCCCTGACCAAAGAGCAGCTGGGCGGAGGAGACGTTGGCCCGGTAGTCCGGCAGCACAACTTCCACCGCGAGACGCCGCTGTGGTTCTACGTCCTGAAGGAGGCCTCGGCGCAGACCGGGGGCAAGCGGCTGGGAGAGCTGGGCAGCCGCATCGTCGCCGAGACGTTCTGGAGGCTCTTGGAAGGCGACGACAACTCCTTCGTATCGAGGAAGCCAGACTGGACGCCCCAGGAAGACGGCCTGCCCGCCCGAACTCAGGGAGATTTCGCCATGGCCGACCTGCTCAGGTTCGTGGGCGAGATCAACCCTATAGGGAGCTAGGGAAGTCCGGGAGCATGCGGGCGTCCCCCTTACCACGACGTAGTACCCTCACACGCCGCGGACGACTAGAGCAAGCCCCCGTTCAGCGACGGGGACTGCGCCTTCGGCCACCACCAACCGGGATGGTCCTCTGTGGACCCGAGGCGCCCGCCGCTTCGAAGGAGGGAAGCCCGTGACGAGGTCTCTGGGCTACTTGCGGGTCGCGTTGCTCACCACCTTGAACGTCGTCCTCAACGCGGCTACGTTGGGACGTTATCTTTGG
The DNA here is from genome assembly GCA_038199875.1 of Rubrobacterales bacterium. Classification (GTDB taxonomy): domain Bacteria; phylum Actinomycetota; class Rubrobacteria; order Rubrobacterales; family Rubrobacteraceae; genus Rubrobacter_D. Next base: position 1,165 of record JBBPYN010000155.1, on the reverse strand, counting down.
CTGGAAGGTAGGGTCCATCGGGGCATCTTCACGAATTGGGCCAGGCGCTTTCGCTACGCCCCCGAGAGGTACGTTAGGCCAACCACAGAGCGAGAGATCGTCGAGCTGATAAGGAACTCGGGGCGCCTCAGGATATTCGGCTCGGGCCACTCCTTCAACGCGGGCGTCGTCTCGGAGGGGACCCTCGTGTCTCTCGATGAATACAGCGGCCTCCTTTGGAAGGACCGAGACGAGAAGCTGATGGCCGTAAAAGGCGGTACGCGGGTGCGGGACGTCGTTGGGCTGCTCCTTAGAGAAGGGCTCGCCTTCAGGGCCCTACCATCCCACGACGCCCAGAGCATCGGGGGGATACTTTCGACCGATGTGCACGGGACCGGGAACGCACTAGGGTCCGGAAGGGAGTGGGGGTTCGTCAGCCAGTCGGTCGTTGGCCTCAAGCTGATAGACGGCAGGGGCGACACGCACGAGTGCGGACCCTCCGACGACCTCTTCAAGGCAGCCGTTGGGGGTATCGGCGCCGTGGGGATGATATCCGAGGTGGTCGTAGAGGGCGTCGAGCGTTTCAACGTAGAGCAGAGGGTCCAGACGAAGAGGCTCTCCTTCGTAGAGGACAACCTCGACCGGCTGTTGCGGGAGAACGATCACTTGAGCCTGTACCTGTTCCCCTTCGCGGACGAGTGCAGGGTCAACACCTGGAACCGCACCGGAAAGAGGCGCTCTCCGCTGGGAGGTGTCCGAGAGTTCGTAAGGACCTCCATCGACGCCCTGGGGGCCGCCTGGGTCGGCAACCTCCTCGCCTACACCGGGCTGCTCGGCACCTTCTCGCCCCTGGTCTTCGGCGTCGAGCGCGGGTCCAACCTCGTACTCGAGAGCAACGAGGCCTTCAACAGAACGATCTATCACCTGCACCAGGAGCTGGAGTTCACGGTGCCGTTCGAGGACACCTTCGAGGTGTGCAAACGCTTCATCAAGCTGTACGAGGAGATGTACCCCCTGGGCCTGCCCTACACGCTTTTCGAGGTCCGGTTCACACCGGAGCACGACCGCACGCTCGTGGGTGCCGGGCGGGAGCGTCGCTGCACCTGGATAGACCTGGTCTGCAACGACTCGCCTGGCTTCGAGAGATACTACGCGGCCGCAGAAGGGTTGATCAAGGGGATAGGGG
>JBBPYN010000154.1:0-19442 GCA_038199875.1 Rubrobacterales bacterium | reverse complement strand
TTCGTTGGTGGTGTCGGCATCGTGATCCTCGCGATAATCCTCGACCGCATCACGCGCGGCTTCGCGCGTGGGGACAGGGCGGGTATCTCGATGATCCTCTCGGGCAAGCGGTCCAATCCCGCGTCGCCGGACCCCCTCGCGGCGGGAGGATCCACGTCCGGCGGGGGGCCTGGAGGGTGAGAAACTTCTGAGAAGCATCTGGAAAGACGCATAGAGCGTAGGAAACACTGACGTGCAGTCCAGACAAAGGTAGGGAGATAATGGGCAGATTGACCAGGAAAGAGATGCTGAAGCTCAGCGGGGGCACGCTGGCGGGCGCCGGCCTTCTGGGGCTGGCAGGTTGCGGGAGCGGCGGTTCGGGCTCTTCCGGCGGTAGCAAGATCCTGAACCTCGGAAGCATCGGGTGGACCGAGAACATCGCCGTCGCCAACCTGACGAAGGTGATCTTCGAGGGAGAGATGAACTACGACTCGGTCAAGGTAGAGGGTCCTCTGGAGCTCGGCCTGCTGTTCCAGGGCGTCGCCGAGGGCGATCTCCAGGCCTTCCAGGACGTCTGGTTGCCCAATCACAAGAAGTTCATCGAGAAGCCCCAGCTTAAGAACGACCTGGAGCTTCTCGACCCGTGGTACCAGGGCCAGACCGCCTACGGCCTCACGGCGCCGACATACATGGGTGTCGATAGCATAGCGGACCTGCACGATGTGGGGACGGACGAGATCATCGGCATCGAGCCGAGCGCGACCTTCATGCCCCAGATCAAGAACAAGGTCATCCCCGCTTACAACCTGGACATGACGCTGGTCACCTCCAGCACGGCCGGGATGCTCTCCTCGCTAAAGAAGGCCTACAGCAACAAAGAGCCCATCGTGTTCACGGGCTGGTCGCCGCACTGGATGAACGAGGAGTACGACTTCGTCTACCTCAAAGATCCCAAGAACGCCCAGGCCTCCTGGGACGATCCCGCCAGGGTCACCGCCGTGGTCAACGCCGACCTCAAGGAAGACGACCCCGCAGCCCACGCCTTCTTCACGACCCTCTCGCTCGACGAGGGGCAAGTCAACCAGATGGGCGTAGAGATGAGAGACGCGGGGACGGGCAACGAGACGCAGGGCATCCGCAACTGGTACGAGAGCAACAAGGACGCCGTGAAGTCCGCCGTGCAGGCCGCCAAGAACGCGTAACGGGGCGGGTTGCTTAGCAACCCGCCAGCACTTCAGCACGCTCAGGCTGGCGCCTTCACTTGTCGGCAGTTCAGCGCCTCAGCTATTGATGGCGGATGGGCAGGTGGCTATCCGCGCGTAAGGCTCGAGACGTTTGCGCCGTGTCGATATTGAAATAGAAGTCCGCAGCGCGTCTGCCCGCACCGTCTTCGCGAGCAGGCGCGTCCTGGTTTATCGTGGCAGACTGTGGGCGTTACAGGGGTGCATTATGCCTGAGGTGGGAGGGGCCGTGTCCGGTGGGCGCGGCATGAGCCGGAAGAGGTTTCTGGGGCTGGGAGGGGCCGGGCTCGCTGGCGTGGCGCTGCTCGCAAGCCCGGAGACCTCGAAGGTCAGACCGGAGCAGGTTGGCATCTCCACCATACCCGTCTCCGAGGCGGGCAAGGAGAGCTTCTCCGGGCTCGGCGGGTGGGGCAGGCCTTGCAGGGCATACAGGGGGAATTGCAGAACATAGTGGACCAGACCTAATCCTACCGGCGTGGTGCCCGTTTGCGCCTTCGGCGCAACAATTCTTTGCGGCGATACAAAACGTCACACCTATATGCTACGCTGCGGCGGTGGCAGAGAGCGGCAGCCCCTATCGGCGGACGATGAGTTTCGGTTGTGGATGGGGGCTACCCGGTTTTTTTGATCGCCGCGCCTATCCCGTAACTATTCTTATCATCGCGGAGGTGGAGCTTTGACGGCCACGGTCGTCCTCGGACTGGCCTGGGGAGATGAGGGCAAGGGCAGGGTGTGTGACGCGCTGGCCTCCGACGTCGGCTACGTCTCGCGCTACTCGGGCGGCAACAACGCAGGCCACACCGTCAGGGTAGGCGAGGAGGAGTTCAAGCTGCACCTCGTGCCCTCAGGCATCGTTCGCGAGGGCGTAGTCTGCACCATCGGCAACGGCGTCGTGGTCAACCCCGAGGTACTCGTCGAGGAGGTCGAGGCCCTGGAGGCCCGGGGCCTTAGCGTCAGGGACCGTCTCAAGGTAGACGGACGGGCGCACCTGATCATGCCTTACCACATCGCGCTCGACTCGCACCGCGAGATCGCGCTAGGCGAGGCCAGAATCGGAACGACGAACCGGGGCATAGGCCCGGCCTACGAGGACAAGGTCGCCCGCTACGGTATACGCGTCCAGGACATCTTCGACGAAGGCATCCTGAAGACCAAGCTCAAGGCGGCCCTCAGGGAGAAGAACGCGATCTTCGAGAACGTCTACGGCGAGGACCACTACGACGTCTCGGAACTTGCCTCCTGGCTGATCTCGTACAGGGAGTTCATCGGGCCGATGGTCGCAGACACAGGGACGCTCCTCAGGGATGCGCTCGAAGAAAGGGAGCGCGTCCTGCTCGAAGGGGGACAGGCGACGCTCCTTGACAACGACCACGGCACCTACCCTTTCGTCACCTCCTCGAACCCGACCGTCGGTGGCGCGGTCGTCGGTTCAGGCATCCCCGCGCGGCAACTCGAGTACGTCGTAGGGGTCACCAAGGCGTACACGTCGCGTGTCGGCGATGGGCCTATGCCGACGGAGCTCTTCGACGAGACGGGCGAGACCATTAGACGAGTCGGGCGCGAGTACGGTACGACCACGGGCCGGAGCAGGAGGGTGGGGTGGCTCGACCTGCCCGCGATCAAGTGGGCCGCCTCGCTGAACGGCATCACCCACGTCGCCATCACGCTGCTCGACGTGCTCTCCGCGGTCGATGAGATAAACATATGCGTCGGCTACGAGATCGACGGCGTGCCCGTCGAGGGCTACCCGATGCACCAGACCGATTTGCACCATGCGAGGCCCGTCTACAAGACCTTGCCCGGCTGGGGCGAGGACATAACGTGGTGCAGGATGAGGGGAGACCTCCCCGAGGCGGCGCGGGACTTCGTCGGGTTCGTCGAGGCCGAGGTAGGGGCTCCTTTGTGTATGATCAGCGTCGGCCCGGAGCGGGACCAGGCGATCGTAGAGAGGATCGGGGTCTAGGACCGTGTGGCCCCTTCCGTGAAGGTACTAGTAGTGGGTAGCGGCGGACGCGAGCACGCGCTGGTCGAGACCCTCGCCGCAAGCCCCCTGCAGCCCGCGATGTACGCGGCCCCAGGCAACCCGGGCATCTCGCGCATCGCCGAGACGGTGGACATACCCGTAGACGACCTGGTCTCTCTAAGGGACTTCGCCGCGGACAACGAAATAGACCTCACCGTCGTCGGCCCAGAGGCGCCCCTTATAGGGGGAATCTCCGAGGCGTTCTGGGAGGCCGGCCTGAAGGTGTTCGGCCCCTCGCGGGCCGCCGCCCGTATCGAGGGCTCGAAGGTCTTCGCCAAGGAGCTAATGCGCCACGCCGGCGTCCCGACCGCCAACTTCGAGGCGTTCGACCGCGAGGCGGCAGCCATGGCCTACCTGCACGCGCACTCCGACTACCCCGTCGTCGTGAAGGCCGACGGGGCCGCGGCGGGGAAGGGCGTTACGGTGGCCCGTTCGAGGGAGGACGCCGAGGAGGCCGTGAGGGCCTCCTTCGCCGGCAAGTTCGGGGCCGCGGGGGCGCGGGTCGTCATCGAGGAGTGTCTCGAAGGGAGGGAGGCCTCCGTCTTCGTCGTCACCGACGGGCAGGATATCCTGCCTTTCCTGCCGGCCCGGGACTACAAGCGCGCCTACGACGCCGACGAGGGCCCCAACACGGGGGGGATGGGGTCCTACTCGCCGATCGTGTGGATGGAGCCGTCCACGTACGCGGCCATACTCGAAGAGATAATTCGACCGACCCTCCACCAGCTCTCCCTGATCGGGACCAACTACACAGGCCTCCTCTACGCCGGTGTGATGGTCACCGAGACGGGACCGAAGGCGCTCGAGTTCAACTGCCGCTTCGGCGACCCGGAGACGCAGGTGATCCTGCCCCGCCTCGGCTCCGACCTCCTAGAGCTGATGCTCGCGGTAGGCAACGAGGATCTGGCGGGACGCGAGGTCGTCTGGTCCGCGGACAGGGCGGTCTGCGTCGTACTCGCCTCAGAAGGCTACCCAGAGACCTCGTCTACGGGTGATGAGATCTCAGGCCTCGAGAACATCCCCGCTGGCGTCTACGTCTATCACGCTGCAACCGAAGAGCGTGACACGCGTTTCTACACCGCGGGCGGCAGGGTACTCAACGTCGTAGGGACGGGCCCGAGCTTCATCGAGGCGCGGGCCCGCGCGTACGCGGCGGTCGAGCAGATCCACTTCGAAGGCATGCAATACCGTACGGACATAGCCCTTGAAGCCATAGAGCTGGAGGACATTTGAGCCCGAGCGTAGGAATCCTGGTCGGAAGCGAGTCTGACCTCCCCGTCCTCGAAAAATGCACGGCCCGCCTCGACGGCTACGGCATCGAGTACGAGCTCGAGGTCCGCTCCGCCCACCGCAACCCCGAAGGCGTCTCCGAGTACGCGGGCACTGCCCGCGAACGCGGCCTGAAGGTAATAATCTGCGCCGCCGGTATGGCCGCCCACCTGGCCGGAGCCGTCGCCGCGCGGACGAACCTGCCGGTCATCGGCATTCCCGTAGCCTCCGGCTCTCTGAGTGGCTTCGACGCCCTGCTCTCCACGGTCCAGATGCCATCAGGTGTCCCCGTCGCAACGGTGGCCGTCAACGGCGCGGCCAACGCCGGCGTGCTCGCGGCCCAGATCCTTGCGCTATCAGATCCCGAACTCGCCGAGAGGATGGAGGGTTAAGGAGCCTCGTGCCTCTCGTGGGACGGAAGACGATTGAGGCGCGGCAACGCTGTACTTGCGCCGTCTGTGGGGCCGCGTCATGATCGAACGCTACACACTCCCTGAGATCGGGGCGGTCTGGACCGAGGAGGCGAAGTACCGCGCCTGGCTAGAGGTGGAGCTTGCGGTGTGTAAGGCTAGGGCCGAACTGGGTGAGATGCCCGCGGCGGAAGTGGAAGAACTCGCCGCGAAGGCTGACTTCACGGTGGAACGCATCCACGAGATAGAGGAAGAGACGAACCACGACGTCATAGCCTTCGTGACCAACGTCGCAGAGTACGCCGGGGACGTCGGCAGGCACTTCCACTTCGGGCTGACGAGCTCAGACGTGCTCGATACGGCGGGAGCGTTGCAGCTCAGGGACGCCCTTGACCTCATCAAGGACGAGGCGAAGGGGCTGACGCTTCTCCTGGCGGAGATGTCGCTGGAGCACAGGGACACCATCATGGTGGGACGGACGCACGGGGTTCACGCCGAGCCGACGACGCTTGGGCACAAGCTGGCCGTGTGGGCCTTCGAGATGGAGCGGAACCTTGACCGTCTCTCCCACGCCGGGGAGGTTGCGGCGGTAGGTAAGATCTCAGGCGCCGTCGGTACCTACGCGAACGTCGACCCGAAGGTCGAGGCAATTACCTGCGGGGAACTCGGGCTCTCCTCGTCGCCAGCCTCGACCCAGGTGGTGCAGCGCGACAGGCACGCCGAGGTCCTCTCCGCGCTCGCCATCCTTGGTTCTACGATGGAGAAGATAGCGCTTGAGATCAGGGGCGCCCAGCGCACGGAGGTCCGCGAGCTTGCCGAGCCTTTCGGCCGTGGTCAGAAAGGCTCCTCCGCGATGCCCCACAAACGGAACCCGATCCTTGCCGAGCGCCTGTGCGGCATGGCCCGCATCCTACGCGCGAACGCCGCCGTCGGTTTCGAGAACAACGCCCTTTGGCAGGAGCGGGACATATCCCACTCCTCGGCGGAGCGCGTCGTGTTGCCCGACTCGACGATCCTGGCGTTCTACATGCTCCGCACCACGGCCCGCATTCTGCGCGGCCTCCAGGTCGACAAGGGACACATGATCGAAAACCTGAACAGCGGGGGTGGCATCGTCTTCTCAGGCCGCGTCCTGCTCGCGCTCGTCGAGAGCGGCATGCCCCGCGACGATGCCTACACGATCGTGCAGGGTGCGGCGATGCGGGCCTGGGAAGGCGAAGACGGTTTCAGAGAGTTGCTAGAGAAGGACGATGACGTTCGCGAACGTCTCGGGGATAGTCTGGACGATCTCTTCGACCCCAGCTACGCGCTGCGGAACCTTGGCGCGGTGTTCGGGAGGGTCGAAGAACTGAAAGAGAGGTTGGAGGATGACTGAGGACCTGCTGTACGAGGGCAAGGCGAAGAAGGTCTTTACGACGGACGACGAGGGCGTGCTACTGCACCGCTACAAGGACGACGCCACGGCTTTCAACGCCAAGAAGCGTGGGTCGTGGAAAGACAAGGGCAAGACCAACGCCACCATGAGCGCGGCCATCTTCGCCTACCTACAGACGCACAGCGTCCCAACCCACTTCGTCGAACAGGTCGACGACACGACCATCAAGACGAAGAAGCTCGACATGCTCCCCGTCGAGATTGTAGTCCGCAACGTCGCCGCCGGCTCCCTAAGCAGGCTGCTAGGCTTCGAGGAGGGCCGAAAGCTCAAGGCCCCTATAGTCGAGCTGTGCTACAAGGACGATGAGTTGGGAGATCCCTTGCTCAACTGGTACCACTTCAGGGAGCTAGGCGTCTCCGACGAAGACCTCGAGTTCTGCGAGGAGCTTGGCCTCAAGGTCAACGAGACCCTCGCACCCTTCTTCGACGAGCGCGGCATAGTGCTCGTCGACTTCAAGATAGAGGCGGGGCGGGACGCGGAGGGCGCCCTCATGCTTGCGGATGAGATTTCCCCTGACACCTGCCGTTTCTGGGATAAGGAGACCGGCGAGAAGCTGGACAAGGACCGTTTCCGCAACGACCTGGGTGGCGTCGAAGAGGCCTACGCAGAGATGCTGAGGAGGGTAACGGAGATCACGCAGAGGGGTGCGGTGGATTGAAAATCCGGGTTCTCGTCCGTCCCAAGGCGGGCATCCTCGACCCGCAAGGCGAGGCCGTGAGGAGCGCGCTTCCTGCCCTGGGTTTCGAGGGCGTCAGGACCGTCCATATCGGGAGGTTGATCGAGATAGAGGTCGAGAGCGCAGACGAGGTCGACGCGATGTGCCGACGCCTCCTCTCCAACCCGACGATAGAAGAGTACGAGTGGGAGGTAGTCTCCTGAATCAGCCTTGCACCAAACTACTACTCCCCACTTCCTACTCCCTACTCCCTGGAGCGAAGCGCAGCGTAGCGACATGAGAATCGGAGTTACGATCTTTCCCGGCTCCAATTGCGACCGGGATGCGTTGTACGGTGTGGAGCGGATGGGCGCGGAAGCGGTCGAACTGTGGCACGCCGACGCTAACCTCAAGGGTGTTGATGCCGTGATCGTACCTGGAGGATTCTCCTACGGCGACTACCTGAGGCCTGGCGCTATCGCCCGCTTCGCGAAGGTCATGGCCCCGCTCGAAGAGTTCGCTAAGGACGGAGGGCCCGTACTTGGGGTCTGCAACGGCTTTCAGGTGCTGACCGAGGCGCACCTGCTGCCCGGTGCCCTCCTCCGCAACACGCACATGCGTTTTGTCTGCGACCGCGTACGGGTCCGGGTCGAGGCCACGGATACGCCGTGGACGTCTGGCTGTGACCCAGGCGAGGAACTGACCCTGCCCGTCGCCCACAACGAGGGGAACTACTTCGCAGACCCTGACACGCTCGAACAATTGGAAGACGAAGGGCGCGTCGTGCTGCGCTACCTCAGGAACCCCAACGGCTCGGCCAATGATATTGCCGGCGTCTGCAGCGAAGGCCGCAACGTCGTGGGCATCATGCCGCATCCCGAGAGGGTCTCTGACCCTGCACTCGGCTCTGATGAGGGTTTGAGGATACTGCGCTCCGTGCTCGTGGGGGCGGGCGTCTGAACATTCAGGAGACATACAGCGCTCTTGGGCTCTCGGATTTCGAGTATGATCGCATCCTAGAGTTGATGGGCCGGGCGCCGAATTTTCTGGAGCTCTCGCTGTTCTCCGTTATGTGGAGCGAGCACTGCGGTTACAAGAACTCGCGTCCGCTGCTTGGCCGCTTCCCCAACCAGGGGGCGCGGGTCGTGCAGGGACCGGGTGAGAACGCCGGTGTGGTCGAGGTGGGGGACGGGTGGGCGCTCGCCTTCAAGATGGAGAGCCACAATCATCCTTCGGCCGTGGAACCTTACGAGGGGGCCGCGACGGGGGTTGGTGGGATCATCCGCGACATTCTGGCGATGGGCGCGCGGCCCGTGGCGCTCTTCGACTCGCTGAGGTTCGGGCCGCTCGACGAGGAGCGGAGCCGTTACCTCTTCAGGGAGGTCGTTTGCGGCATCGGTGGCTACGGTAACGCCGTCGGGGTGCCGACGGTCGGCGGAGAGGTCGAGTTCGCCAGTGCCTACTCAGGCAACCCACTGGTCAACGCGATGTGCGTGGGTTTGATCCGCACGGAAGACCTCGTCCGCTCCAGCGCCACTGGCGAGGGCAACCTGGTCGTCTTGCTCGGCTCCAAGACCGGACGCGACGGCATCCACGGGGCGACCTTCGCATCCGACGAGCTCACCGAGGAGTCGGAGTCAAGGAGGTCAAATGTTCAGGTCGGCGACCCGTTCTGCGAGAAGATGCTAATCGAGTGTTGCCTGAAGTTGCTGGATGAAGGCCTGCTCGTCTCTCTGCAGGACCTCGGGGCGGCTGGCATTACGTCTTCCGCCTCGGAGATGGCCGCGAAGGGTGGTGTCGGCATCGAGATCGAGACCGATAAGGTGCCGCTGCGCGAGAGCGGGATGGAGCCTACTGAGGTCATGATCTCCGAGTCCCAGGAACGGATGCTCGCCGTCGTAGAACCCGAGAAGGCCGATGAGGTCCTGCGGCTAGCAGAACGCTACGAGCTCGTCGGCACGGTCGTCGGACGCGTCGCCGGCCACGGCGACCTGCGCGTCATCCACCAGGGGGAAGTCGTCGGCTCCGTCCCAGCCGAGCACCTCGCCGACGCCCCCGTCTACGAGCGGGACATCGTACGTCCATGGTACCTCGACGCCGTAAGGGAGTTGGATCTCGGCGAGCTTCCCGAGCCCGAGGATTACAACGCGGTATTGCTGAAGATGCTAGGGCATCCGAACTTGCGTTCGCGGCGTCCGATCTTCACCCAGTACGATCACCAGGTCGGTACGGATACCGTGGTCCTACCTGGCGCCGATGCCGCTGTAATGAGGATCAAAGACACAAAGCTTGGCTTCGCCGCCACCACCGACGGCAGGGGCCGCCACTGCTACCTCGATCCGCGAGGCGGCGGAGCGGCGACGGTAGCGGAGGCGTACAGGAACCTCTCGTGCGTCGGGGCTGAACCTGTAGCCGTCACCGACTGCCTCAACTTCGGCAGCCCCGAGAAGCCAGACGGCTATTACCAGCTCGCCGAGTGCATCGAGGGAATGTCAGAGGCCTGCGAGGTCTTCGGGACGCCGGTCGTAAGCGGCAACGTCAGCCTCTACAACGAGACCGATAGAGGTGCCATCTACCCGACCCCGACCGTCGGAATGGTCGGCTTTCTGGGGGACGTGGACCGGCACGCTACTCCCGCCTTCAAGCGCGAGGGAGACATGGTTGTAGTGATCGGAAAAATACCTTCCCTTGCAGGTGAGCCCGGGCCATCTGAGGGAGATCTCCTCGCTGGTTCGGAGTACCTGGAGATAATACACGGCAAGGTTGCCGGTCTCCCGCGGAGATCCAACCTTCTAGCCGAGAAGGAGGTCGCCGATCTGGTGCGGGAGTTGGTCAGCTCCGGTCTCGTGGATACGGCGCACGACATTTCGGGTGGTGGAGAGGCGGTGGCCCTGGCCGAGATGGCGATAGACGGTGGGATCGGATTCGATTACGACGGAGAAGTAGAGATCGGGGAGCTTCGTCGCGAGATGCGTGCGGATGTCGTGCTCTTCGGAGAGACGAATCCAGATTTTATCGTAGCCGTCCCCAGAGAACGCTGGGACGATCTGCAGGATGCCCTGGCCGGGTTCGCCTACGATCTGATCGGGACCACGGGAGGGGACAGGTTCAGGATAGGCGATCTCATAGAGGTGAAGTTGTCGTATCTCGAGGAGGAATACGAACGCGACCTCTTCGAGCAATACGCACCGGAGGGTGGACACATTGGTTAGCGTAGAGAATAGTGACCCGGAAGGTGGGTGCTCTTAGCGTGGATTACCGGGATACGGAAGGCAAGCCGAAAGAAGCGTGCGGCGTCTTCGGGCTCTACTCCCGCGAGCTTGCCGGGGAACTGGCCCAGCGCACGTACTTCGGGCTCTACGCGCTTCAGCACCGGGGCCAGGAGTCTGCGGGCATCGCTGTCTCCGACGGGGAGCGCACGACCGCGATGCGCGACATGGGCCTCGTCTCTCAGGTCTTCGACGGACCACGCCTCGCCGCCCTCGAAGCAGGACATCTGGCGCTTGGCCACGTCCGCTACTCGACGACGGGCTCCGCATCCTGGGAGAACGCCCAGCCCGAGTTCGGCGGGCGCGGCGACGTGAACGTGGCCGTCGCCCACAACGGCAACCTCGTAAACGCCGGGAAGCTGCGGGATGGCCTGGCCGAAGACGGCTTCCGGTTCTACTCCACCTCGGATACGACCTACATAGCGGCCGCTGCCGTCAGGGAGCTAGAGCGGGGACTCACTGTAGGGGAGGCCGTCAGGGAGGCCATGCGCCACTTCGAAGGCGCCTACTCCGTGGCCATGATCTTCCGCGACAAGCTCGTCGCCTTCCGCGACCCCCGCGGCTTCCGTCCCCTCTCCATCGGCGAGGTCGATGGCGGCTACGCCGTCTCGAGCGAGACCTGCGGGCTCGACATTATCGGCGCGAAGTTCCTGCGCGACGTGGAGCCGGGCGAGGTCGTCGTTATAGACGACGAAGGCTTGACGAGCTACAGGGTAGAGACCCCGCGCCGTGCCCTTTGCGTCTTCGAGTATGTGTACTTCGCCCGCCCCGACTCGCGCTTCGACGGCCGCGAGGTCGCCGGTTCAAGGCATAGGATGGGCGAGCTCCTGGCCGATGAGGCGCCGGTCGAGGCGGACGTCGTGATCCCCGTCCCCGACTCAGGCATCATGGCGGCTACAGGCTACTCGCAGCGGAGCGGGATACCCTACGCCGAAGGCCTCATAAAGAACCGTTACGTAGGGAGGACGTTCATTCAGCCGACTGACGGGATGCGCCAGATCGGCCTCAGGCTCAAGCTCAACCCTCTGCCGAGCGTGATCGAAGGCAACAGGGTGGTAGTGGTCGACGACTCCATCGTGCGGGGCAACACCAGCCGCAAGCTGGTCGAGTTGCTCTTCGAGGCTGGCGCTGCCGAAGTCCACTTCAGGGTCTCTTCGCCCCCGATCACGGGCCCTTGCTACTACGGCATCGACATGGACAGCCCTGACCAACTCGTCGGCGCGAACTTGACGGTGGAGGAGATCAGGGCCCAGATCGGGGCGACCACCCTGGCCTACCTCTCGACCGATGCGATGGTCGCAGCCACCCTGCAGAGGAAGGACCGCCTCTGCCGGGCCTGCTTCGACGGGGACTATCCGATCACAGGCACCGCGAACAAGTTCGCCCTCGAGAACAATACTCACTACGCGACGACCAGGGGCGGATGAGCTTTCCTCCGCTCGCCGGATATGCGAGTACGGAGATCCAAACCGTCATCGCCTGGCACGAGGCACTGAACTCCGGCAACATCGAGCGCCTCGTCGGGCTCTCGCATCCCGACGTCGAGGTGGGCGGCCCGAGGGGCACAGACCACGGCGCGCAGATACTGCGTGAATGGGTGGATCGCGCGAACGTTCACCTCGAACCAGGACGCATCTTCCACGAGGCTGACACGATGGTCGTGGAACAGGCGGCTGCGTGGACCTCCACAGAGTCGAGTAGCCGCCAGACCGTTGCCTCTATCTTCTCGGTACACGACGGTCTCGTGACGAGCGTGGTTCGCTATCCCGGTCTCGCCGAAGCCATGCGCGCGGCAGGCATCGACGAGACGCAAGAGATAAGGCCGGATTAGCCTGTGGGGTATCGTGATCATCCAGGCATTGAGGATGCCGGCAACTACGAGGCGGCGGGGGTCTCCATCGGGCGCGGAGAACGGGCAGTCGACCTCATGCGCTCCGCCGTCGAGGGGACCCACGGACCCGAGGTCATCGGCGCACCTGGCGGGTTCGCAGGCCTCTACGCCCTCGCCGGTTACAGGGACCCTGTACTCTCTTCGACCATCGACGGCGTCGGCACGAAAGTCCTCGTCGCAAGAGAGGTTGGACGCTATGACTCTCTTGGCACGGACATCGTCAACCACTGCATCAACGACGTGCTCGCTACGGGTGCCAGGCCGCTGTTCTTCCTCGACTATATAGGGAGTGGGAGGTTGGATCCCGAATCAGTCGCCGGGATAGTCCGCGGCACCGCGGAAGCCTGCGGGCGGCTCGGTGTGGCCCTCATAGGCGGCGAAACGGCGGAGATGCCCGGACTCTACGGCCAGGGAGACTTCGAGATCGTCGGCGTCTGCGTGGGGGCCTGCGAGCGTGGCGAGATAATCACCGGCGTGAGGGTGCGGCCGGGCGACGCCGTGCTCGGCCTGGCTTCAAGCGGGCTGCACACCAACGGCTACACGCTGGCCCGCAAAGTGCTCACTGACGCCGGGATCTCCTACTCGGACCGGCCGGAGGGCCTGGACAGACCCGTCGGAGAGACCTACCTGGAGCCGCACCGGGCGTACTTGCGGGAGATAGAGGCCCTGCGGGAAGCAGTCGATGTTAGAGGGATGGCGCACGTTACGGGGGGCGGGCTAGTTGGGAACCTTCCACGCTCGCTAGGGGGGCTCGGGGCGCGGCTCGACACGGGTTCGTGGAAAGAGCCGGCGGTCTTCGGGCTCATACGCTCACTCGGCGACGTACCCAAGGAGGAGATGCGCAGGGTCTTCAACCTCGGCGTAGGCTTCTGCGCGGTCGTGGCGCCGGAAGATGCGGAGCCTGGGCTCGAAGCGCTCCGCGGGGCTGGGTGCGACGCGTGGCGGATCGGGGAAGTAGTCGAGGGTGGGGGGGTGGCGTTTGCCTGAGCGGCTGCCGGAGGGTTCGCGCTTCGCCGTTCTGGCGTCAGGTTCAGGGACGAACCTGCAGGCCTTGCTAGATGCCTACCCCGAGAACCTCGTTGTCGTCGCCGGGGACAAGAAGGAGGCGTTCGCCTTCGAGCGGGCGCGGCGTGCAGACGTGCCCGTGGAGCACGTCGACCCAGGTGGGTTCGTCGGTAAAGAGGACTATGACAGGGAGCTCGCGGCCAGGATCTCGAGCCACGACGTGGGGCTGGTAGTGGGGGCCGGGTACATGCGGATACTATCGCCGGTATTCCTCGGACGGTTCCCAGCCGTGTTGAACGTCCATCCTTCGCTGCTGCCCGCGCTCCGCGGGCTACACGCGGTTGAGCGCGCGCTCGAGGCCGGGGTCGACGAGACCGGCGTGACTGTACATTTCATGGTCGAGGAAGTCGACGCGGGACCGATCGTCGCGCAGGTGAGGGTGCCCGTCATGGCCGGGGAGACGAAAGAGACGCTGCTGGAGCGATTGCATCCCGTGGAGCACACGCTGCTCGTCGGGGCTGTCGCTGACTATTTCATGGGGAGGATAGAGGCATGAAGCGAAGGGCGTTGGTCTCGGTCTCGGACAAGCGGGGGGTCGAGGACTTCGCGCGGCGGCTCTCTGGGATGGGGTTCGAGATCATCTCTACCGGCGGCACCGCGAAGGCGCTCTCTGAGGCCGGAGTGCGGGTCATCCCCGTCTCAGAGGTGACAGGCGCGCCCGAGATACTCGGCGGCCGGGTGAAGACGCTTCACCCCAGGATCCACGGCGGCATCCTCGCCAACCTCGAAGATCCCGACCATGTAGAGCAACTCGTAGAGCAGGACATAGGCCCGATAGACCTGGTCTGCATCAACCTCTACCCCTTCGAGGAGACCGTCGCCGGCGGCGCCGCCGAGAAGGAGGCCATCGAGCAGATAGACATCGGAGGACCCGCGATGCTGCGGGCAGCGGCCAAGAACTTCAGGTCCGTCACTGTCGTCCCCTCGCCGACGTCCTACGAAGAGGTACTGAATGCCCTTGAGGGCGAGGGACAGATCCCTGAGGAGATCCGCAGGCGTCTGGCGCTCGCCGCGTTCAGGCGGACCGCCGACTACGACGCGTCCATCTCGGGCTGGCTCGGCGGGCTGGTCGACGGGGGGATCGAACCGCCTGAGAGCGGGGCCTTCCCCGAGAAACTGACGGTCCGTTACGAGCGGGTCTCGGGGCTACGCTACGGGGAGAACCCGCACCAGGCGGCAGCCTACTACGCGGAGGCGGATGAGGAGCACCTGCTGAGCGGCGTGGAGAAGTTGCAGGGGCGGGAGATCTCGTTCAACAACCTCTACGACCTCGACGCGGCCCGCACGCTTCTCGCCGACCTGACCGACCTCGGAGGGCCATCTGCCGTCATCGTCAAGCACGCCAACCCCTGCGGCGCCGCGGTGGGGGAGTCTCTTGCTGACGCCTACCGCAAGGCGCTCGCTTCGGACCCGCAATCGGCTTTCGGGGGGATCGTGGCGTTAGGCGGCGAGGTAGACGGGGAGCTAGCCGCCGAGATATCCAGAGTGTTCACGGAGATACTGGTCGCCCCTGGTTTCACCGAGGAGGCCAGGGAGGTACTCTCCGCCAGGCCCAACGTGAGGGTGCTCGTCGCTGGCCCACTCGTCCGCCCCCTCCTCTCTGTCAAGCAGGTAACGGGCGGCATACTGCTCCAGGATACCGACGCCGTCGAGGACGATTCCGGGTACAGGGTAGTCACAGAAGCACGTCCGTCGCCGCAACAGATGGAAGATCTCCTCTTCGCCTGGCGGGTGGCCCGCGTCGTCAAAAGCAACGCTATAGTCCTCGCCAGAGAAGGGGCCACGGTCGGGGTCGGGGCTGGCCAGATGAGCCGGGTAGATTCCTCCGAGATAGCGGTAAAGAAGGCCGGCGAGAAGGCGCAGGGATCAGCCGCAGCGAGCGACGCCTTCTTCCCCTTCGCCGATGGCGTGGAGGCGCTCGCCGAAGCCGGCATACAGGCCGTGATCCAACCCGGCGGCTCCGTGCGAGACGATGACGTCATCGCGGCCGCGAACCGCCACGGGCTCGCGATGGTCTTCACCGGACGACGTCACTTCCTTCACTAGAGGGCCGTACGCAGGGTCGAAGACGGGGTGGTTTTCGGGTAAACTCTGGCCAGAGCCTGGGCCAGTAGCTCAGTGGCAGAGCAGGGGACTTTTAATCCTCGTGTCGTAGGTTCGATCCCTACCTGGCTCACCTTTCCGCCGCTAGCGAAAACACCGCCCCATCAATGGAGGATCTGCTAAACTTTTGAAGGCGGGCCCTGCCCGGCTCGTGAGCCCCCATCGTCTAGAGGCCCAGGACACCGCCCTTTCAAGGCGGCGGCACGGGTTCGAATCCCGTTGGGGGCACATATTAGCTGGTCAGCCGGTCAGCACTTCAGCTAGTCAGCCAATACAAGAAGCTGACAGGCCGAAGTGCTGACTAGCCGAACTGTTAATACGGGCGATTAGCTCAGGGGTAGAGCGCCTCCCTTACAAGGAGGAGGTCGCTGGTTCGAACCCAGCATCGCCCACTTATAAACGTAGACGTTGCCGTCGTGGCCGCGGAAGCGACTCTAGGTGCCCCTTCCGAGTGTTGGCCAAGAGGTCCGCCGAGAAGAATTTGACCGGCACGAGCCCGGTCTCGCCCGCCTCGACCGCGCCCGAGACCATCTGCCAGGTGCCATTCAGATACGCGGTGCTACGCCTGATCACCAGGTAGCGACCGCGCCCGGAGACGACCCCTCGTAGAAGGTAAATTCTTAGAACTCCGTCCTAACGGCGCTCTCGGAAGTCGCTCGCCCTAGCGCACCCGCCGGGGCTGCTGTGCTGCCACCGCTTCCCTACGCATCCTGAGCGCCTGAACTACCGCTCCCACACCCCCGATGAGCATGAAGATCGCCAGGATGAACGTTAGCGTCGCCACCCCGATCAGGGGGTTGATCACCAGGAAAAGACCAAAGAGGATGCCTAGCACAGACAAGACCCCCATGCCCCAACTGCCCCCTTGGAAAGCAACTATCAGGCCCGCAGCGCCCTGAAGCATAGCCAAAAACCCCACGAAGATGACCAACCACGTAGAGGCCAGGGTGGTGCTCCACAGAGGGTCGCTGAGTATTGCCAAGCCAGCTATGAGGCACAGGACGCCAGCGGCTAGCTTCCAGCCCCAAGAAGAGGAATCTAAAAAGATACCTATGATGCGGAAGATGCCCGCTATGAACAGGTAGATGCCAAGCAGCAGCACTAGGAAGAAAAGTGAGGCTCCTGGGGCCACCAACAGGATCAATCCAAAGAGAGCGACGACGATCCCTTCCACCAGGACCAGCCCCCAAGGCAGGGCTTCACCTCTTCCGCCGGCGTAACTACTCACCTTCCACCTCCCGCTTGCCTACGCTGAGTAGCCCCCATTATGGGCACGAAGCCTTCCTCGTGGCCAGTATTCTCCCAATAGCTCCTCCTCTCACCCTCATTCACCGGAGTGCCTGGAAGCGTTATTTTTCGAAGTTGGACTTCCGCTTTACGGAGTTCTAAGAAGAACGGGTATGTCGGCACCCTCTCAGATGTATCCGAATACCGGCGGAAAGACGATCACGACGATCGCCGCCCACACGGCATAGACGGGCATGTAATTCGTCTGCCACTGTTCGAGGCCCGTGAACGATCCCCGCCCTCTCAGAAAGCGGATGTAGAGCAAGGCGGACCACGCCAGATTGATCAGAAGAATCACGTTCTCACCCAGGGCGGCCACGCGGTTCGGGGTGAAGCCGAACTCGGTGATGCGCGCGGCGATGGCCCACAGCGCTACCGCGTCGGCCAATAGCGCACTGACCACCAGAACGACCTGCACCACATCGAAGGCGCCGGGGGGCGACAGGGGGTCCCGGGCGGAGACGGAATAGAGCAGAAGGCCAAGGACCACCACCAGGAGCAGGTCGAAGGCGATGAGCGCGTTCCGCCCGATGTCGACTCCGCGTCCGGTCCACAGCAGGGTCCCCAGAAACGTGACCAGCACGGCGGCGAAAAAAGGTGTGAAGAGGCGCGTCAACACGGGCGCCATGTTCTCGATCACGCTTTGCTTGGCCTCCACCAGCCAGGAGGCGACCACGACGGCCCCGACCGCTCCACACGGCAGCAGCCACGACTCGAAGAAGGGCTCGACGTCGATCCCGATGGCCTGGAAGATCATCGCCATGAACGCCGTGAGGACGGCGCCGCCGAGGGCGATAAGCACGTAGTAGATAAAGAGCTCGCCCGAGAACCGAATGAAGTCCATGCGGCCGTCCACCTGGCCCCACCGGCCGCCCGCGTACGCGATGCCCACTACCAGCCAGAGCGCGATGGGCAGGTGCAGCGCCGTAAGCGACTCGGTGTAGCCGCCAGGGGCGAATGGATAGACGTTGGCGAATACTCCCGCCGCGACGAACGCCATCACCAGCCAGCGGAGAGTGCTGGTGTCGAGCCGGCGCTTCCAGATGAAATAGCCGGTCAGGAGGGGCAGCACGAACAGACTCAGATTGCGGGCGTAGAAGCCGGCGTCCTGGTCCTCCTGGTCCAATTGGATCCCGAAGAGCGCTGGCACCTTGATGAGCACGGCCGCCGCCACCGCGAGACAGAAGACGACGATGGCATCCGTTCGGGCCCGCGCTCGTGGCTCCCCGGAATCGGAGGGGACAACGACGAGCTGCTTCCAGAGGCGGTCCGAGTGCTCGCGCGCGAACTCCCGTGAGAGGGCGTCGAGGCTTCCCATGCGCTTCACCGCCACCAGGAACGCCTCATCGGTGGCGAGCCCTGCGTCGACCAGCACCCCTACCTGCTCGCGCAGGTGGTCCTCCAGTTCCGCTACGTCGACGGAATGGACCGCCTGCCGGCGCCGGAGGTAGCTCCGCCACCGGTCGATCTGCTCCTCGAGCGATACCGCGTCACCCGGAGCCGGCATCGCTCAGGTCCCCTGTGGAAGTGGCGCGGCTGACACTGGGTGGCTGGCCGGGACGGGAAGGTAGAGCGCCCGCCAGATGCCCCGTAACGTGGCGTCCACCGCTTGCCATTGCCTGCGTTCCTCGGCGAGCTGAGCCCGGCCCCCGGGCGTGATACGGTAGTACTTGCGACGGCGGCCGCTCTCCGCAACTTGCCACCGCGCCTCGACGTGTCCGAGCCGCTCGAGCCGATGCAGAACGGGGTAGAGCATCCCGTCCGTCCACTCCATGCGCCCTCCAGACACCTCCCGAACTCGCTTGAGGATGGCGTAGCCGTAGCTGTCCTCTTCGGCCAGGATCGCCAGGACGATCGGCGTCGAGGAAGCGGCTATCAGGTCCTTGTTGATCATGATTTCACGCGCCGCGCGGCGCTAACGAACTCTAACTCTAGTATACATAGCGGCATTATACATGACAGTGCTAGGTATATCAATCCTCAGTCCGGTAGGCCTGCTGCCGGGGGGTGAGATCGATATGCGTCGTGCTTCTCCCATCGCGTCGGCGCCCTCGCAACGGCCGAAGATACCAGGTACGCGTAGGGTGACCGGCCGTTTACCGGACGAAGAGCCAGACGGCGGCGGCCACCCCGTAGGCCACGATACCCAGGCGAAGTACGCGATCGCTAACCCGCTTGGCGAGACGCGCCCCGACCACGCCCCCCACGAGCGATGCAGGACCCACGATGACCACGGCGCCCCAGGCCACGGGCGTCAGCAGCGCGAAACCGAGCGCCGCCACAGCGCCGATTACCAACTGGAGTAGCGCCTTGAGCGCGTTCAGCCGCTGCAGCGTGTCGTCGAAGAAGACGCCAAGGAGGGCGAGGACGGCCACGCCCAAGGCGGCGCCGAAATAGCCGCCGTAGACGGCCGCCAGTGTCTGGCCGACCTGGGAGCCGATGCCGGGGCGCTCGTTGGAGCCAGCACGCTCGCCCAGCCGGTTCCCGATCGCCGGCTGGGCCGCTAGGAGCGCGCAGGCGGCGAGGACGAGGAACGGTACGATGCTCTCGAAAGCCCCCTGCGAACTGACCAGGATCAGCCCGACGCCGACGATGCTGCCGAACGCGCTGACCACAGCCAGCGGTACGATCCTCCGGCGCTGCCCGCGAAGGTCTCCGCGATAGCCCCAGGCACCCGTGACGTAGCCAGGCAGGACGGCGACGTTGTTGGTGACGTTGGCGATCAACGGCGGGTACCCGACGGCGATCAGCGCGGGAAACGTGATGAGTGACCCGCCCCCGGCGGCCGCGTTGATTGCCCCGGCTACGAAGCCGG
>JBBPYN010000153.1:0-17236 GCA_038199875.1 Rubrobacterales bacterium | reverse complement strand
GTGGCGGTGAACGCCGCGACTCCGCCTACTACAGCATCATCGACGACGAGTGGCCCGAGGTCAGGGATAAGCTCGGGCGGCGGCTGGATGCTATCCGAAAGGAGGCCAGATGAGTGAGGCTGGCGCTCGGGCCAGACGACGTGTTGTTCGTCCCCGCTGGCGTCGAACACCGCTTCGAGGACTTCACGGTCGGCCTTGCGGTGTGGGTCGTCTTCTACGGTCCAGAAGGCGGGGAGGCCGAATGACCGACGATGAAGGGGGCTTCGATCTGGAAGGCTTTCCAGCGGTCCATGCCTGGTTGGAGCGCGTCTCGTCGCAGCCTGGATACATACCGATAACCCAGGGTTGAAGAGAGTACAGTCAGGCCATCCAGAGAGGAGTCGGCATGACGACCGACCAACGCAGTTCGCATCCCTACCACATGTACGATGCCATCCTGGCGCAACCAGGGGCGTTCGTCAGGGCCGTCGAACGGAACGAAGCCGCGGTCGACGAGCTTGCCTCCCAGATAACTTCTCGCGGTAGGATATTCCTGGCTGGCATCGGCACTTCACACCATGCCGCCCAGGTAGGCGAGCACCTGATGCGGGCCTACGGTGGCGACCCCGATGTCCGCGCCGTCCACTCCTTCGACCTCGCGCTCTACGGACCTGAGCCGCGGCCCGAGGACTGCCTCGTCGCCGTGAGCCACCGCGGGGCCAAACGCTACACGGCCCTCGCGCTGGAAAGGGCCGGGGAGGCGGGCTGTCAGACGGCCCTGATAACAGGCGAGGGAGGGTCAGGTGAAGGCGGGGCCGACGCCGTGTTCCGCACGGTGCCGCAGGAGGAGTCATCGGCCCACACCGTCAGCTACACCAGCGCCGTAGCCGTGCTCGCGCTTCTCGCGGGCAGGCTCGGTTACCACAGGACCGGCTCCTTGGCTTTGCCGGAGGAGCTCTTGTGGGAGAGGGTTCCCGAGGCGTTGCGGGCGGCTCTCGGTACGGAAGAGGACGTGGCGGCGCTTGCGCGCGAGCACGTGGGGCGGCGTAGGATCTGGCTCCTCGGTGGGGGACCGGGCGCGGTGACGGCCACGGAGACGGCGCTCAAGATCAAAGAGACCTCCTACCTCCAGGCCGAGGGTATGCCTACCGAGACGATGCTGCACGGGCCCTTCCAGGGCGTCGAGGCTGACGACCTGTTCGTCCTCATAGCCCCGTCTGGCGCCGCCAGGGAGCGTACCCTCGAGGTGGCCGAGCTGATCGATGAGGTCGAGGCGCCTTACCTGATCCTCGGCGACGAAACGACCGAGGCTCCTCCGTCCGCCGCCGGCGTGCTGCGGGTGCCCGAGGTTCCCGAACCGTTCAGCGCCATGAGCTGTCTCGTTCCATTGCAGCTCTTCTCATACCATCTCGCGCTCGCCCTCGGGACCAACCCCGACAGCTTCAGGGTCGATGACCCGCGGTTCGCAAGGGCCGACGTTTCGGGACGTTTGTAGGTAGACTAGGCGCCTGTGCGTCTGATCTACAGTAGGCAAACGCCCCTGCCACAGAGATGCGCTTTAGTGTTAGCTTCAATGCGGCTTTGTGGGATCGGCTCAGCCCTTACGAACACCTACGTAAGAAGCGAGAAAAGCCATACAGGCTAGGAAAAAGATAACCCCGCCGAGCAAACCGATTACGTCCCCGTTCCTGATGCTCGACACTATGAAGAACAGCGCGGAGATGACGAACAGCAGCCATCCCCAAAGGTCGTAGCTCTTGTCTTCTTGCGGGCCGTTAGGCACATGGACCTTTCTTCCATACAAGGTGGCATTCTAGAAGGACGAGCAAGGTTCGAAGACAGCGTGAGGCTCCACGCGTGAGGTGGCACATAGCTCTCCTACGGATAGAGGTGGCTCAGGGCTCACTCTTCCTTTCTGCTTTCCTTCCTCCTGTCTAACTCGTTAGCCGCTTCGCTGATGATTCTGATGAGTTCCTTCTCGCTCATGTCGGAGACGTCAACCGGGGATTGGGAAGCGGAAGACTGTGCCGGTTGCTCGTTCGGTACCTCGGTTTGCGGCGTTGCAGGCGCTTCCTCGGACGCTCCTAGAGCGTCACCCTCCTCGACGTTCACGGTCTCACCCGTGTCCTCGCCCTCGACAAAAGCCGCCACATCCTCGTAGGTTTCTAGAACCGTTACCTCCCCCTGTTCGGACGCATTGACCATTGCGGTTTGGTTGACCCCCGCTTTATCGGCGTTGGTGATGGTTGCCATCCAGTAGAGCGTCTTGTCTTTGACTACCGGCCTGGGTTCGAGTATGACCGCGTTCTGCCCCCACTGGTAGTTGGGGAAGGTGGCCTTAGCGTAATCCAGGGCCTTGTTGACACCGATCAAGGCGCTGCCCGTGGCGGGTTTGAAGTAGGTGACCTCGCCGCTATGGGCATCGGTGTAGATGCCCCGATACATGGAGAAACTCCTGCCGTAAGGTTCGGCTGCCGTGAACCATTGTGGTCCCTCTCCCGTGGGTATGAGGAAGGGCATCTGGTTGGTAGAGGTTCCCTGAGGAGTAGCAGGCTGCTCATCGGGTAAGGCTTGCTCCTCCGAGGGATTTATCTGGGGGATTTGGGCCTCGTCCTCGTGGGCAAACCAAGTGTTCCAGTAGCCATTGCGGTATTTCCAGACATCACCCACCATTCTTGCCAACTGCTCGGGATAGAGCCTTTCTCCTTCGAAGCGCCCATCCTTTACGGCTTCCTCGGGGGAGAGGTTCTCTATCTCTCCATCGGGGTGAACGATCAAAACCCCGCCCCACCGGGGCACCATCACGGGGAAGGAGAACCTGTAGCTTATGTACGGGACTACTCCGAGTAGCTCTTTACCGTCTAGAACGTAATACTGGTTCGTATGTTGCGCGAAGAATTTGTTCCTCTTGAGTTTCCAATTCACGTTCCTGTAAAGGGCCATGCCCTCGCCCCGCCTGAATTCCTGGTTCATGATCTCGGCAGACCCGTCGGACTGGATGACCATGACCCCGTCTTGGTTCTTGGTCACAGAATTAAAGGGGCCGTTGGGTTCTCTTGGTGCCACCCAATCTATTCCGCCCTCGCCGTTATCCAAGGGTTCGAATTCCCCAAGCACAAGGGTGGAGTCATCCTGGGTGTTCTGCCCGAAACGAGCGGCCACATCGTAGGGAAGAAACCTTACTCCCGTCGTGTCGGGCATCTCCTTGATCTCTTCGGCCTCTATCGAAGCCAGGTACTTGAGGTCCCGTAGCGGGGAAGCCGTAATCAAGTAGGCCAAGGCCGCGATGGTAGCAACCACCACCACTATCTTGGCGGGGTCTTTATCACCTACCCGCCAGAGGTAAGCACCGAGAACCGAACCGACCACTACCACGAGGAAGAAAGGCCAGTTTATGTACAAGGCCATTACTAGGCCGTGGAAGATCGGAGACACCAGCCACGCAAAGCACAGGACTACGATCAGCCCTACCACCAAACGGACTCGCCCAACAGAAGATAGACGCGACAACAAATCGCTCAGGCGTTTGTTGATCTCATCCATCCAATCCATCCGTTTGTCCTTCCTAGGCTCTCACCCTTAGTCTATACTCTCACTCCGTAAATTGGCCGATTATTTCCGGCTTTTGGTGTGGTATCCTCCTCGGACTGTGGAAGCCGATAACCCGCATTCTAATGGGCAAAAGACTCATCTACACGCTCTTGCTCGTCGCTGTCACTGCCGTATGGGGCTGGACGTTCGTCGTGGTACAAGATGCTATCTCTGTCTACGGCGTGATCCCGTTCCTGGCGGTCCGCTTCGTCCTGGCCGGCGCCGCGCTAGCCCCAATCTACGGGGCGAGGCTCACACCACGTGCGCTCCTGGTAGGCGGCGGCATCGGCCTCGTGCTCGCGGCCGGATACCTGTTCCAGACGATGGGCCTGCTGTTCACCACACCCACGAACTCGGGCCTCATTACGGGCCTCTTCGTCGTCTTCGCGCCGCTCGCTGACCGTCTCCTCTTCGGGGCCAGCTTCTCACGGC
Organism: Rubrobacterales bacterium; assembly: GCA_038199875.1. Taxonomy (GTDB): domain Bacteria; phylum Actinomycetota; class Rubrobacteria; order Rubrobacterales; family Rubrobacteraceae; genus Rubrobacter_D. Next base: position 13,234 of record JBBPYN010000153.1, on the reverse strand, counting down.
AGGTGATCCTGGCCGTCGCCCTGAGCCTGGTCGGGATGGTCCTACTCGCCGGTGGTGGCCCTGAAGGCGCGAACTGGGGCGACCTGCTGACGCTTCTCTGCGCGTCGGCCCTCGGTTTGCACATCGCGCTCCTCTCCCGCTACGCTTCATCCCACGACGCGGGCGCTTTGACGCTCGCCCAGATCCTCGCGATGGCGCTGCTCTTCGTCGTCGTGTGGCCGTTCTCAGGTCCCATATCTTTGCCGCCGCCAGGGGTGTGGGTCGCGTTGCTCATCACCGGGCTCCTGGCCTCTGCAGGCGCTTTCCTGGTGCAGACCACGGTGCAGCAGCACATCCCTGCTGCGCGCACCGCGATCATCCTGACCATGGAGCCCGTCTTCGCCGCCCTCTTCGGCTACTGGCTAGCGGGGGACAGGCTCGTGGCTGTCCAGATCTTCGGCGCGCTCATGATCCTCTCCGCGCTCGTGATCGGCGAGGTAGTACCCGTGCTCCGCAGGGGCAAAACTAACACTAAAGGTGCTCCGCCCGGTATAAACTAGAGGCTCCAGAAGGCGAAAAGGGAGTACCTTCATGTTACGCACCATCGAAGTTCCCGAGTACGAGGTACAGGCCGGCGTTAGGGTAGACTCGCGTCGGACCGCCCTGATAGTCGGGGACATGCAGAACGATTTCGTGAAGGAGGGTGGTACGCTCGTCGTACCCGGCGCCGAAGGGACGATCCAGCCGATACGGGCGCTCCTGGATCTGGCGCGCAGGTCGGGCATGAAGGTCGTCTTTACCCAGGATACCCACAGCGACGGCGATCCGGAGTGGGAGATCTGGGGCGAGCATTGCCGCGAGGGGAGTTGGGGCTGGCAGGTGGTGGACGAGCTTGCCCCCCTCGAAGATGAGGCAACCGTCCGCAAGCCGCGCTACGACGCCTTCTACGGCACGCAGTTGGAGCACATGCTGCGCCAGTGGGGCGTCGACACGCTGATCATCTGCGGCACGGTCGCAAACATCTGCGTCTTCTATACGGCGGCCGGCGCCGCCATGAGGTGGTTCAACGTCGTAGTTCCCAAAGACTGCATCTCCAGCTTCAACGACTTCGACATGGAGGCATCCCTGAGCCAGACGGCTACCTTGCTCGGAGAGGTCGTGAACAGCGGGGATATCGAGATCGGGGAGCCGGAGACAGAGGAAATCTATCGGAGTAAGCTCGAAGAGGCGGCTGCTCGCGAGAGGGGCACGAGCTAGGAAGTTCCAGGGAGACGCAAACCATCGCCGACCCTCTGGCTCGCTGCGTCGAGACGGGAGAGGTTGCGGAAGATTAGAGCGCCGGGTCAATGGGTAAGCCTATATAGTATCCGTGAAAACAGATGTATAGGAGGCAAGTATGGCTACTGCGGAACGGCGTGCGAATGTGGTGTGGAGGGGGGATCTGTTTAAAGGGTCGGGCACCTTCGACCTGGTGAGTAGCGAGGCGGTGCGGGAACAACCGGTCACCTGGGCCTCGCGTACGGAGCGTCCCGACGGCAAGACCAGCCCCGAGGAACTCATCGCCGCAGCTCACGCCAGCTGTTACGCGATGGCTTTCTCAGGCGCGCTAGCTGAGATGGGCAACGAGCCTGAAGAGCTCAACATCGGTGCTGTATGCACCTTCGATGCCGACCAGTTGAAGATCACCACGATGGTCCTCGACGTCCGCGGGCGGGTTCCCGGCCTCGACGCCGAAGGCTTCCAAAATGCCGCAGAGCAGGCCGAGCAGGGGTGCCCCGTCTCCAACGCCCTGCGCGGCAACGTCGACATCCAGGTGAACGCAAGCCTGGACTAGTTTCCTACCCGCGGGCCATCGAACAAGCGTCTGCATACTCACCGTCGCTGAAGGCGTAGCGGCGGTGGGTTCCTTCTATCCCGAACCCGAACTTCTCGTAGAGGGCGGGGGCGTTGTCGGTGTAGACCGTCAGTTCGACCCTGGTCAGGTTCAGCCAGTTGTCCGCGAGATCCAAAGCCGCCCACACCAGATGCGGTGTAGCGCCTCGTAGTCGCCGGGCTCCGTGCGGCGGACGGTTACCTTCTCGTCCGACCTCTCGTCGCCAGGCAAGGTAGCCCTCGCAGGTGAGCGGGGCTCCAGTCTACAAGCCTCCTGCCCAGTCAGGTCTGCTGTCTGGCCTGCTCTTGCAGGGCGTCGACGGAACCCGGATCGGCCAGGGTCGAGGTATCCCCCAGATCTTCGTCGCCTTCCGCAACCGCCCTCAGCACGCGGCGCATGATCTTGCCGCTCCTGGTCTTCGGGAGGTCATCTGTAAAGATCATATCGTCCGGGCTGGCCAGGGCCCCTATCTGCTTACGGACGTGCTGACGCAGCGTAACCTTGAGGTCTTCGGACCCCTCCCTTTCGCCTTCGAGGGTCACGTAGGCGAAGACGACCTGGCCCTTGTCTTCATCCTTCCTGCCTATCACTGCGGCCTCGGCCACGGACTCGTGGGAGACGAGCGCGCTCTCGACCTCGGCGGTCGAGATACGGTGTCCTGAGACGTTCATCACGTCGTCTATCCGGCCCATGATCCAGAAATAACCATCCTCGTCGCGGCGGGCGCCGTCCCCGACGAAGTAGACCCCCTCGTAGACGTTCCAGTAGGTGTCCTCGTAGCGTTGGGGGTCTTTGTAAATGGTACGGAGCATGCCAGGCCATGGCCGCTCCACGACCAGATACCCGGTGTCGGTGCCTTCTATAGGCTGGCCGTCCTCGTCGTAGATCGCCGGCTTGATGCCGGGGAAGGGGAGGGTCGCGCTGCCCGGTTTGGTCGTGGTTACACCAGGGAGGGGGGTTATCATGATCCCGCCCGTCTCCGTCTGCCACCACGTGTCAACGACCGGACAACGACCGCCGCCGATTACCTCGTGATACCACTCCCAGGCCCGCGGGTTGATTGGCTCACCCACCGTCCCGAGGAGCCTCAGGGAGGAGAGATCGTGCCTGTCCGGGTGCTCCCTGCCCAGCTTCAGGAGGGCCCTGATGGCCGTGGGCGCCGTGTAGAAGATGTTCGCCTTGTGTTTCTCGACTATCTCCCACATGCGGTCCTTGCCAGGATATGTCGGGGTGCCCTCGTACATCAGGGTCGTCGTGCCGTTGGAAAGGGGTCCGTAGACGATGTAGGAGTGTCCCGTGACCCAGCCTATGTCCGCCGTGCACCAGTAGACGTCCTCGTCCTTTATGTCGAAGACCCACTTGGTGGTGGCGTAGACGTGGGTGAGGTACCCACCCGTGGTATGGACGACGCCTTTGGGTTTACCCGTAGACCCTGAGGTGTAGAGTATGAAAAGTATATCTTCGGCGTCCATCTCCTCAGCGGGGCACTCGTCTTCGGCGTCGGCCACAAGCTCGTGAAACCAGAGATCGCGGCCCTCCTGGAAAGGAACGTCCTCACCCGTGCGCCTGACGACTATCGAGTTCTGGATAGTGGGGGTGTCCTCGAGGGCCTCATCGGCGTTCTGCTTGAGCGGGACGATCTTCCCGCCCCGCGGGCCGCCATCAGCCGTTATGAGGATTTTAGCCTCGGCGTCGTTGATCCTGTCTCGCAGGCTCTGGGCAGAGAACCCGCCGAAGACCACCGAGTGTGGGGCACCGATGCGGGCACACGCGAGCATGGCTATCGGTAGCTCGGGTACCATGCCGAGGTAGATCGCCACGCGATCACCCTTCTCGACCCCGAGGCTCTTGAGCGCGTTGGCGAACCTGGACACCTCAGTTCTTAGCTCGGAGTAGGTCAGGGTTCGTGAGTCGCCTGGCTCGTCACCCTCCCACAGGATGGCGGTCTTGTCGCCCCTGCCCTGCTCTATCTGGTAGTCCAGGCAGTTGTAGGAGACATTTAGCTTTCCGCCGACGAACCACTCCGCGTAGGGCCTGTTCCAGTTGAGAACCTGGTCCCACTCCTCGAACCAGTGCAGCTCCCTGGCGAAGTCCTCCCAGAACCCCTCGAAGTCCTCCTCGGCTCTCTCGTAGATCGAGGCATCACTCACGTTTGCCCCTGAAGCGAAGTCCCCAGGCGGCTCGTAGGTGTGTATTCCCCTCTCTTGCTCTTCGCTCATCTTCTAACCAGCCTCCTCTCTAGGCGGGCGCCCCGACTGGCAACACCGTCCGCCCGAAGTTGGCGTTGATGACGCCGGCTGCCGAGGCGTACCACGCGGCGATCGCCGTGGCGATCCCGACGTAACCGCCTATAATGCCGATCGCGGTCGCGCCCAACAGGTCCCCAAACCCCAGAAGGAAGAACGTGGTGGCAAGAAGCAGGAACACGATCATGACGGCCGTGTTGACCTTGAAGGAGCCGATCCACATGTACGCCGTGAAGATGCCCCAGGCGATGAGGAACCACCCGACGCCAACTTCGAGTGCCGCCGCCGGGATATCGGCGGCGTAGAACTGCTCCAACCCCCAGAAGGCGAGCCAGAACGCGGCGAAGGAAGTAAAGGCCGTCGCGCCAAAGGTGTTCTTGTTCTTGAATTCCCACATACCGGCCGCGAACTGCGCGAGCCCCCCGTAGAAGAGCCCCAGAGAGAAGACGACGGGCTCGCCGGCCTCGCTCAAAAGGCCAGCGTTGAACAGGCTCAGGAGGAAGGTCGTCAGCGCGAAGGCCGCCAGTCCTAGCGGAGCAGGGTCGGCTATGCCAGGGTCGACTGGCGCCTCCTCCGCCCCTTGAGTCTCGTCCCTTACGATCCGACGAATGTCGTCCTCTTGCAAGCCACGCTCGCTCATCGTCTCCTCCTCCGTTCTGTTTTGGTCACCCACGTCCACCCAGACCCACTGCCGTGCTCCCATCGGCATAACCAACTGTTGCTTACTTCACCCCTTGACGATACAACTATACATCTGGGCGTATCGGCCAGTCAAACGGCACCGGGGCCCTTGCTCCCTCCGGTAGTCATCGGACTTAGACCTCCCTATCGCAGGCTGATCTCCACCTCTGTTCCCAGAGGAATCCTGAAGCCAGGATTCCTCGTTAGGCGGTTCGGGGACCGCCCCTACAAGCACACCCCATTCTCAGGCCGCGGGTTCTATCTTCACCGCGCAGGCCTTCAACTCGGCGGTCCCCGACTGCGGGTCTACGGCGTTGATGGTCAGGACGTTGGTTGGCACCTGATCCGGGAAGCTGTAACCCATGAACAACAGGCCAGGGCTCACCCGGTCGGTGACGCGTGCCCTGACCGCCTCGACGGTCCCGCGCCGGGAGCTGACGCGCACCATGTCGCCGTCCTCGATGCCGTGCTCATCTGCGTCTTCCTCACAGATCTCGAGCAACTCCTCGTTGTCCTTGACCTTCTTGTAGTCCTGGGTCATCGTGCCCGTGTTGTAGAAGGCAAGCCGCCTCCCTGTCGTTAGCTGGAACGGATATTCCTCGTCAGGCATCTCGACCGGTCCTTCGTGGTCCACGGGGGTGAAGGGAACCCGGTTCTCGACCTCTTCGGCCCACAGCTCCTCGTGCAGGAAAATGGTCCCAGGTCCCTTCTTCTCGACCACGTCGGCCGTGACGGCCCCGCCTTCGGCGTTCTCGGCGCCACGTGTGCTGGCCATGAGCTGCTCCTTGGGGGTGATGTCGGAGATCTCCTCGAAGTTCCCGTCCAGGCATGGCCACTGGATGCCGCCGTACTCCTCCAGCCGCTCGTAGCTGATGCCGCTGAACTTGGGCGCGAGGAGGCGCACCTCTTCCCAGACTTCCTCTGCGGTCTCGAAGTCCCAGTCGTGGCCCATGCGCCGCGCGATGTCGCGCAGGATCATCACGTCGTCGCGGGCGTCACCGGGCGGTTCGACAACCTTGTGAACCCGCTGCACGCGCCGCTCGCTGTTGATGACCGTTCCTTCGGTCTCGGCCCAGCTCGCGGCCGCAGGAAGCACAACGTCTGCCATCTGGGCCGTCCTGGTCATGAGGATGTCCTGAACGACGAGGAAGTCCAGGCCGCCGAAGAGCTTCTCGTGCTTGTGCTCGTCGGCATCGGACTGGGCGGGGTTCTCCCCGATGACGTACATACAACGGATGTCGCCACTGGACACGGCTTCCATCATCTCAGCCTGGTTCATGCCCTTCTCTTCGGGCAGCGGAGATCCCCACACGTCCTCGAAGAGTTCGTGCGCCTCCGGGTCGTTCCACAGCCAGCCGCCGACCATCTTGTCAGGCAGGGCGCCCATGTCGCCACCACCCTGCACGTTGTTCTGGCCGCGCAAGGGGTTCAGGCCGCTCCCGTACTTGCCGACGTGGCCCGTCAGGAGACCGAGGCCGATCAGCGCGAAGACCGCGTCGGCGCCGTTGTGGTGCTCGGTGATGCCGAGCGTCCAGTTCAGGGTCGCCTTCTCGGCCGTGGCGTACATGCGGGCAACCTCGCGGATCTCGTCAGCCGGGACGCCCGTGATCTGCTCGGCGTACTCAGGCGTGTATCCGGCGACCTTCTCTCTGTACGCCTCGAAGCCCTCGGTAGCACGCCCGACGAACTCCTTGTCGTAGAGGTCTTCCTCGATGATGACGTGGCCCATCGCGTTCGCCAGGCAGATGTCGGTGCCGACGTTGAGGCCGAGCCACCTGTCAGCCTTCTTTACCTGATCAATCTTCCGCGGGTCTATGACGACCATCTTTGCGCCGTTCTTGATGCCGCGGCGCATGTGATTGTAGATGATGGGGTGGTTCTCCATCGTGTTGCTACCCCAGCAGATTATTACGTCGGTGTTCTCGAACTCCTCATAAGAGGTAGTCGCCCCGCCCGCCCCAAACGTTGCCACCAGACCGGTGACGCTGGCGGCGTGTCAAGCACGGTTACATGAGTCTATGTTGCTGTTCCCGAGCACCTGCCTGACGAACTTCCCTGCCAGGTAGTTCAGCTCGTTGGTCGAGCGCGAGGAACTGAACGCCCCGAAGGCGTAGGGACCGTGCTCGGCCTTGATCTCGGCCATATTGCTCGCCACGAGGTCGAGCGCCTCGTCCCACGATGCAGGAACAAGCTCGCCGTCCTTGCGGATGAGGGGGCGTGTGATCCTCCTGTCGCTGTAGAGGTGCCGCCAGCCCTCGCGGCCTTTGATGCACGCCTCGCCCTTGCTCGACGGGTTGCCCTTCTCGCCAGCGACCTTCTGAATTACCCCATCCTCGACCTTGATGGAAAGCCCGCAGCCCACGCCGCAAAAGCCGCAGATAGTGGTCAGCTCGCGTGTGCCTTTGGCTTTGCCGTTCTCCGCAACCTTCTCCATCGCCGTCGCCATGCGGCTCACCCCTTCTTGAATCAATTTCCCTTTATCTCCTAATTCTAACTTCGATAGCCGGGATTGCCTAGCATGGCGCCTGCTAGAGCTCTATCCGCCCTGCTCCGGCGTAGAGGTTGAACCTGCCTCCGCGCAGGAATCCGATGAGGGTCATCCCGAACTCCCTGGCAACGTCCACGGCCAGGCTGCTAGGGGCTGAGATGGCGCACACGATGGGCGCTCCGGCCATCAGGGACTTCTGCAGGATCTCGAAGCTGCTGCGCCCGCTGACCATGACTATGTGCTCCGAGAGCGGCAGCCTGCCTTCCAGCAGCGCCCAGCCGACGAGCTTGTCCGTCGCGTTGTGACGGCCGACGTCCTCCCTGAGCGCGACGAGGTTCCCCTCAGCGTCGAAGAGCGCCGCAGCGTGCAGGCCGCCCGTCGAGTCGAAGAGCCGCTGCGTCTCCCTGAGTTTATCCGGCAGTGAGTAGATGGTTTGTGCCTGAACCACGGGCCCGGGCGGTATGACCGGGCAGCCGCGCAGCTCCAACTGCTCCAGGCTTGCCTTGCCGCACACGCCGCAGGCGCTCGTGGTGTAGAAATGCCTCTCGAGCGGTCGCAGGTCGAACTCACGCCCGCCGCGCAACTCGACGTTCACGATGTTGTACTGCTGCTCGGCGTCGAGGTCGGAGTCGACGCAGTAGCTGATCTTCAGGATGTCCTCGGCAGAGTCGATGATGCCTTCACCGTAAAGGAACCCAGCCGCGAGCTCGAAGTCAGCCCCGGGGGTGCGCATCGTGACGGCGACAGTCTGCTTTGTCTGCCCGGCGAGGAGCCTGATCTCCATCGGCTCCTCGGTCGCGAGCACGTCTGGCCGCACTCGCGCCTGACCGTCCTCGACGACCCTTACCCGCGTCTTCGTCTTGCTCCCGCGCCTTGGTTTGCCCGAGGTCTTCTCCAGCATCTGCCTCTCCTGGTCCTCTCTTCCCCAGAGTGTATCAGCGCCAACGTGTTAGCATGCATAGTCGATGTACCACGAGATTGGGCAACCAGATTGAGACTTATGGGCCTCCCGAACGTCGCCCGCTACCCCGAGGCGACCGTGGTCAGGGACGAGACGAGCATCCTCATCCGCTTCGGCGGCCCCAACGGTGAACAGAAGATGAGCGTCCCGCTCGAGTACGTCGGCGGGGACGCAGAGGCAGCGGAGCTACGGCTGCTCGCGCAATTGCAGCAGATAGGCTACAGCGTCAGTCGTGAGGAGCGGTAGTTGGACACGGGCCCCTTTCGTAGACCGAGCGCTCTGGAGAAAAGCGTCGCGTTCAGTAAGACGGCCCGGTGTTCTCCCGCGCCCATTCCCGTACCCTGCGGAGCCAGTCCGTGCTTCCCAACGACGTGCTCTCTTCAACGAAGCGAGTAAGAACGTCGCTCGTGAGCGACGGCAAAACTACGCTCTCCCCGGCTTCCACGTATTCTCCCTCTTCCAGAACGAAGATGGTGGCACGGGCCCCATCGTAGCGCCAGACCTCGTGGACGCCTAGACTAGCGTAGATCGGGAACTTGTTGAGGGACGGGCTGGTGATGTCAACCTCGATTACCAGGTCTGGCGGTGGATCGACATCCAGGTCTATCCTGGGCTTGCCGCGGATGCGCGCCTCGTTCCTGATGTAGAAGCTGGCGTCCGGCTCGAAACCTCGCCCGAGATCGCCGCGGTTGTAAGTCGTAGAGCCCACTCCATACGCGTTGATGCGCATCTCCTCGGCGAGTGCCGCGACGAGCAACGCGCTGAAATAAGCTACACTCTCGTGCTCCGAAGAGGGGCTCATGATCTCCAACTCGCCCTGATCGTAAGCCAACCGCGGGACCCTGCTGTCTCCCCGCTCATCCAGCAGCCGTTCATAGGTTTCCCAACTTATGTTGTGAAGCAGAACCCTCTGTTCTGCTCGACTCTTTACCGTCTCCATCTAGGACCTCTCCGGATCGCTCAGGGCGAATTATAACGTTGCGCCACAGCCGGACTTTGTGGTCTTGTTAGAGTCCAAGGAGCCACTGTACCTACTCCGCGCAATGATTTCATCGGAAATTCATCGCCCGATGCTCTAATACCCCGATCAAGAGGCGGAAGGAGCGGCCAGCCCATGAGATCGTATCTCGACAAGAGCCCTGTGGCAGTCGGCTTCGTAGTCGCTGTGGCCGTAATGGGCGGGATCTCGTTGGCTTGCGCCGGACCAGCAAAGGTCGAGAAGGCCCCCGATAAAAACGCCCTGACGGCCGAACAGTGCATCGACAACAACGCCACCACGGGCCCCGTCGAGCCTTTCGAGGACGCCCTGATCACCGCAGATATCGTCGACACCGACCTCGACAAGATCACCATCACGCGCGGCATGTGCGAAGAGATCGTCGAGCGTACGCCAGGTGGCTCGCCCGTCGAACGCGCCGCCGCCGTGGGCAACCTGACGCAAGAGCTCCGACTGATCGAGAACAGCATGGAGGACGCTTCCCACGGGGATGTGGACGGCAACGGCAGGGTCGATGCGAAGGACAAAAAGATCGCCGCCTCCGCCTCACTGGCCGCCTCCCGCGCCGCTCGACAGACCATGACGGGAGCGACCGAGGAAGGCGCCACCGATGGCGGCGTGATCTCAAAGCTCGACGCACAGCCCGCCGCATACCTGACTCAGCAACAAACGATGCCAGTCCCGACCGGGGAGTCGACCACCGGGTCGGCTAGCGCCTCAGCATCCGCCTCCGCTTCAGCATCCGCTTCAGCATCCGCCTCCGCTTCAGCATCCGCCTCCGCAGCAGCGGGCAGAGATCAGCATGCAGGTAGCTCCTTGCGCGACAAGGGGCGAAGCAGCGGCACCAGGGCCGCTGCGGAGAAAGGTGCCGGGCCGAAAGCTGCCGCCGGCGGTGGCCAATGCGCCGCGACCGTGGGGCTGATCGGCGTCACCCTTCACGTGATCAAGGGTTACATAACCTTCGAGGGCCCGGCCAGGGAACTGCGTTTAAACGATCGCGACGAAGCGCGGCTCACCGTGGCGCCGAAGGCCCTGGGTTCGATCGAGGAGCTAAGGCGGGAGGTGGGGCGGGCAAGGGGTAATGGTAAGGCCGAGGCCGATTGCATGCATCTGGGAACGCAGATAGAGCCGAAGATGGTCTCTAACGACGACGGCCTCGGCATCGAGTGGAACGATTTTCACAAGAAGAACGTACGTAGTGACACAAGCGTCTCATGGACGTGGGATGTCGGCGCGAACCAGGAGGGATCCCACTATCTGATACTAAACCTCAAGCAATACGTGGATACGAAGGCGGAGGGAGGAACGCCCCTTTCGTTTGAGGAGTCGCCGTTTGATGACTATATAATCCACGTGAACGCCACACGGGCGCAGGTCTTCGCTGCGTTTCTCAGCCGCCGCGGGCCGTTGCTCGTGCCGGTCTTCTTGACGATCTTGACCGCCATAGTCATCCCTTTGGTGGTGTTCTGGTGGAAAAGGCGCAACCGGCCTGGCGGACCCGGAAACGGGTCTGGCGGCACACCCCGAAACGACGGGTGGATGTGATTCGAAATCCTAGTAGCCTTCGGGGACCATGTCTAATTCTCTTCCCGTAGGTGATTCCGCGCCCACTCCCGTACCTTCTCCAGCCAGATCGTGCGTCTGGTGGCCTTGCTCTTTTCGACCAGGTCGGTGAGAGAGTTGCTCGTGACGGGTAGCAGGACGATGCTCTCGGTCGTCTCGACGTAGTCGGAGCCTTCGAGAACCAGGATCGTCATCCGTTCACCGTCGTAGCGCCAGACCTCGGGAACGCCTATCTGGGCGTAGATGGGGAGCTTGCTGAAGGAAGGACTGGTGATGTCTATCTCGATCACCAGGTCAGGTGGCGGGTCCACGGCCAGATCTATACGGTCCTTGCCCCGGATACGCTCCTCGTTTTGGATGTAGAAGCAGGAGTCGGGCTCGAAGCCACGCTCCAGATCTTCTCGCTTGAAGGTCGTGGAACCAAGGTCGTACACGTCGATGCCCATCTCCGCAGCCACGAACTCGACGAGCAGCGCGATGCTGCGATTGTACGCTTCGTGCTCGGGTGACGGGCTCACTATTTCCAGCTCTCCCCGATCGTAAGTAATACGCGGCGCACTGTTGTTCTCGTGGTCGGCGAGCAGACGTTCGTAGGTGTTCCAACCGATGTTATGAAGAACGACCCTCTGCTCAGCCGGAGTCTTTACTGTTTCCATCGAATACTCTTTTCGACGCTCACGCTGTAATTCTATAGCGGACCGGAGATAAAGAAAGAGGGGCTAGATCTCTCCGGCCCCTCTTGAAATCGCCTTCGTTGTCAGCGCGGCTAGGCGTTGATGTAGCCGTTCGGGTCGAGGACGTACTTCTTGGCCGCGCCCTTGTCGAAGTCCTTGTAGCCTTCGGGGGCCTCATCGAGGCTGACGACCGTGGCGTTCACGGCGTCGGCGATGTGGGCCTTGTCGTGCAGGATGCTCATCATCAGGTTGCGGTTGTACTTCTTGACCGGGCACTGGCCCGTATAGAAGAAGTGGCTCTTCGCCCAACCCAGCCCGAAGCTGATCTTGAGCGTCCCCTGCTGGGCCTCAGGGTCCGACGCACCAGGGTCGCCGGTGACGTAAAGGCCTGGGATGCCGAGCCGCCCGCCCGCACGGGTGATCAGCTGTATCTCGTTCAGCACCGTGGCAGGGGCCTCATCCGCCCCCTGTCCGTGGCCTGTGGCCTCGAAGCCGACCGCGTCAACCGCGCAGTCGACCTCGGGGATGCCGAGGACGCCCGCGATCTGCTCTTCTATCGGCGTGTCCTCGGAGACATCTATGGTCTCGCAGCCGAAGGACCTGGCCTGCGCCAGTCGTTCTTCTTGCAGATCGCCGACGATGACGACCGCCGCGCCGAGGAGCTGCGCCGAGTAGGCCGCCGCGAGCCCCACGGGTCCGGCGCCAGCGACGTAGACCGTCGAGCCCGTCGTCACGCCCGCGCACGTGGCACCGTGGTAGCCGGTGGGGAAGATGTCGGAGAGCATGGTTAGGTCAAGGATCTTCTCCAACGCCTGATCCCTGTCAGGGAACTTGAGCAGGTTGTAGTCAGCGAAGGGAACGGTCACGTACTCGGCCTGCCCGCCGACCCAGCCGCCCATGTCCACGTAGCCGTAGGCGGAGCCGGCCCTCGCCGGGTTCACGTTCAGGCAGACCCCCGACAGGCGCTCGTTGCAGTTCCTACAACGGCCGCAGGCGATGTTGAAGGGAACCGAGCAGATGTCCCCGACGTCGATGAACTGGACGTCGTTGCCCTTCTCGACTACCTCGCCTGTGATCTCATGCCCCAAGGTCTGCCCGACAGGCGCCGTCGTCCGCCCGCGCACCATATGCTGGTCGGAGCCGCAGATGTTGGTCGAGACTATCTTGAGGATTACGGCGTGGGGGGCCTCTACGCTCATCCCCATCGCATCCGCGACCTCTTCGGGAACCTCTAGCTTCGGATACTCGATGTCCTCTACCGCTACCTCGCCCGGGCCTTTGTAGACCACTACCCTGTTGTCAGCCATTAGCTGAATCTCTCCTTTCCCACTAGCCGGAGACGATCAAATTCAATAATTCCTATTCCCCCTCGACCGCGCCGCCAAACTTACCGTTGCCGGTGCGAGGGCGCATCTCGGATGACCAGGCAAGCTCCTTTCCCCCGAAATCCACTCCTGCCAACGTACCAGATATTGCGTATTGCCGCAAGAACGAGACTACATGTAAGGATGGCCTGCACATGTTTCGTGGCGGGGTGAATAAGGTTAGAATCATGTCAGGAACCAGGACAATCACATTATTGGCATAGAAGGGGTCAGGTATGCTCTTCAAGCTCACGGAGAAAGACGGACTCTTCGAGAAGATCCGCAGCCATGTCGGAACGACGGTAGAGCACCCCGTAAGCCAGGCGACCCGGGATATACGCTCGCGCCTCTCCGATGAGGGCGTAAAGAAGTCGGTTAGCGTCTGCCCCTACTGCGCCGTGGGTTGCT
>JBBPYN010000152.1:0-10916 GCA_038199875.1 Rubrobacterales bacterium | reverse complement strand
TCCCAGGACGACCGTCTCCATAAACATTCTCTCCCTGCTTGCGGCAGTGATCTTGATTTGCAGCTTATTTGCGACTCTGTCCCTCGATCCCAGGCTCCGGAACCACACTCGGAGCCTGGGTTTTCGGCCACACTTCTAGAGAATCTGAGAAGTCCTGGAGCATGGGATGCCGCAAAATGCTCCAGGCGTACAACATGTGTACGCGGCTTCTGCACCAGCGACCATGCGAGCATCGTTCAATCGAATATCGCCAGAACGCGCGGACGTGTTCGAACACCTCTGGCCTGATCTTGGGATTGATCGTGCCGCGCTATTCCATTTCCGCGGCAAAGGTCGTATGATAGAGATCCATGCAGGTGCGCCGGCGTAGACGTTTGCGTAGAGGGAATAACCCTCGTCTCGCCACCGCCGGACCCGCTTCCCTGATCCGTAGAGAATGTTGGGGCGTTCCGTTGGTTCCTTCTTTGGGAGTGTAGATGAGCGAGACCAAGTATATCTTCGTGACGGGTGGCGTCGTGTCCTCGATCGGCAAGGGGACGAGCGCGGCGGCCCTCGGGATGCTCCTCAAGAGCCGCGGCTACAGGGTCGTGCTCCAGAAGTTCGACCCTTATATCAACGTGGACCCGGGGACGATGAACCCATACCAGCACGGCGAGGTCTTCGTGACGGAGGACGGCGCCGAGACGGACCTCGATCTCGGCCACTACGAGCGCTTCCTGGACGAGAATCTGGGTAAGCTCTCAAACGTCACCACGGGTAGCGTCTACTGGGAGGTCATAACCAGGGAGAGGCGGGGCGACTACCTGGGGGCGACCGTGCAGGTCATCCCGCACATTACCAACGAGATTAAGAACCGCATAGGACGCCTCGGCCAGGACAAGGACGTCGTCATCACCGAGATCGGTGGCACCGTAGGCGACATCGAGAGCCTGCCTTTCCTGGAAGCCATAAGGCAGTTCCGTAACGACGTGGGGCGCAAGAACGTACTCTACGTACACGTCTCCTACGTGCCTTACATCGAGGCCGCAGGAGAGCTCAAGACCAAGCCGACCCAGCACTCGGCGCAGCGCCTGCGCGAGATAGGCATTAGCCCCGACGTGCTCATCTGCCGCGCCGACAGGCCCATAAACGACGATATAAGGAGGAAAATAGCGCTCTTCGCCGACACCGAGCTCGACTCGGTTATCGCGGCCGAGGATGCCCCTAACCTCTACGCGATCCCCCTCAGCCTGCACGATGAAGGCCTCGACGATCTGGTCATCGAGAAGCTCGGCCTCAGCGCCCCCCACGCGGACCTCGGCGAGTGGCGTCATCTGGTCTCGCGCATGCTCGAGGCGGATCGGAGGGTGAGGGTTGCGATCATCGGCAAGTACATCAAGCTGCAGGACGCCTACCTCTCCGTGGTTGAGGCCCTTGCCCACGCCGGTGGCGCCCACGACCTGAAGGTGGAACTCGACTGGGTGGACTCCGAGCAGCTCGTCGACAGGGCTTCGACAGAGGAGAGGCTCGCGGGGATCGACGGTGTGCTCGTGCTGCCAGGCTTCGGCCACAGGGGCGCTGAGGGCACGATCGAAGCCGCGCGCTACGCCAGGGAGACGGGAACTCCTTACCTCGGGCTCTGCCTCGGGATGCAAATAGAGGTAATAGAGTTCGCCCGCAATGTAGCCGGCCTCGAGATGGCGAACTCCACCGAGTTCGAGCAGGACACGCCGCATCCGGTCATAGACATCATGCCAGACCAGGTCGGCGTCGAGATGGGCGGTACGATGCGCCTCGGACACTGGCCCTGCCAGATAGTGCCTGGCACCCTGGCCGAGGAGGTTTACGGCTCTGGGATCGTCGGCGAGCGCCACCGCCACCGCTACGAGGTCAACAACGCCTACAGGGATGCGCTCGAGGATGCCGGCATGGTCTTCTCCGGTACCTCACCAGACGGCAGGCTGGTTGAGATCGCGGAGTTGCGAGACCACCCGTTCTACATAGGGAGCCAGTTCCATCCCGAGTTCAAGAGCCGCCCCCTGCGACCTCATCCCCTGTTCTTCGGCTTTGTGGGTGCCTGCGGGGCGACCCTCGATGAGGCCGTCGAGACAGGCCAGGAAGTCGCAAGGCCAGAGGAACGGGCCGCCCGCTGACGGAGATGGAAGCAGGACGCGGTCTCCTCCGGGCCGAAAGTAGGCTCGCGGATGTGCATCCGACCGGAGATGACGCAGGTACCGTGGCGATCCGCTCGGCCGGCCTGATCGAATTCTCGGCGACGCTCTCATATAGGTGCGCCGAAGAAGTGCCTGAGGCGCTCGCCCTTCCGGCACTGCCAGACACCGTGCGTTGCTCCGTCGTCGAGACAGTCGACCGGGCACAGGGCCGGCGTGAGATCCTCGGTGAGATCATGGCTCTCTCCGAGACCGACCTAGGCATTGCTCTAGAGACGGTCCTGCGCGCCTTGACGATCACCGCCGCGCTCTCAGGCGCCGTCCTCCAGAGTAGGGCAGCCCGCCTCGCGCCCGTGCGCCATGCCCCGCCGGCGGCCCTACAAACCCTGGCGCTCGACCTGCGGGATGCGGGCTTCAGTGTCCGGTTCGCCCAGACGTGGACGCCTGTGGCCGAAGGCGCAATCGGCCTTGGAATCCGCGGGGCCGAGCAGGAGCTGGAGAGATTTCTGGAGGCGCATCCATCGTGGAGTGTAATCTGAGGACCAGGGTCATGAGGTTGGATCGCAGAGCACATCCACGGTACCCTTGGAACCTATGAGACCACGGCACAAAGTCATCCCGACCGATCCGGCCCTAGCGTCCACGCTCCCCGGGGAACTACGATGAGGATCGGGGTACCGAGGGAGAGGACCCCTGGGGAAAGCAGGGTCGCGCTGGCCCCGTACGCCGTCTACGAGCTGACCCGCGCGGGGCACAGGGTTTTCGTCGAGGCAGGGGCTGGTGAGGCATCGAGCATCGCAGACGCCGCGTACGAGGATGCTGGTGGACGCCTCGTCGAGGAACCCGCGAAGGTCTACGCCGACTCGGAGATCGTCGTCAAGGTCTACGGGCCCGTAGAAGAAGAGTACGGGTACCTGAGGGAGGGCTTGGTCCTCCTCTCCTTCCTCTCCCTGCCGGTCAACAAAGAGCTGATGCAAGCCCTCCTCGACTCCCGGTGCGTGGCTTTCGCCATGGAGACCATCCGTGACGGCCGCGGCGGGCTGCCCGTGCTCACGCCGATGAGCGAGATCGCAGGCCGCCTCACCCCGCAGATAGGCGCCCACTACCTGCAGCGCCCCTTCGGCGGCCGCGGCATCCTCCTCGGAGGTTCAGCGGGCGTCAGGCCGGGGCGCGTGGTCGTCCTTGGTTGTGGCATCGTTGGAGCCGGCGCCGCGAGGATGGCAAGCGGCCTCGGGGCCTCTGTCGTGGTCATAGACAGGGACCTTGATCGGCTCAGGCGCCTGGAAGGAGCGCGGTTGCCCAACGTGACGACGCTCGCGGCGAGCAGCCTCGGCATCAGGGACGCCGTCCTGCGCTCTGACCTCCTGATAGGTGCGGTCCACGTGGTCGGCGCGAGGACGCCGGCCCTCGTCGACCGCGATACCGTCTCCCAGATGAAGCAAGGGAGCGTGATAGTGGACGTGGACGTCGACTACGGGGGCTGCGTCGAGACCTCCCGCCCGACCACGCTCTCAGACCCTACCTTCGTCGAGTACGGGGTGACCCATTACTGCGTGAAGAACGTGCCAGCGGCGGTGCCCGTCACGGCAACGAGGGCGCTTAGCAACGCCCTCCTGCCGCACATGCGAAGCCTTGCAGGCTTCGGGCTCTCAGACGCGCTCGCGGCCGACGAGGGGCTCGCGAGGGGCGTCGTCGTCGCCGAGGGCCGGGTGGTGGACCCTGTGCTCTCCCGCGCCACGGGCACCGAGTACAACCAGCTCTCCTCCGTCTTGCCGCTACACTCGGAGGCCAGATGACCTTCGAACCAGCGGGACGCTCGCTCTCGGATTTCACCGTAGAGCTCGAGGTTTACTCGGGCCCCTACGAGTGGCTTCTGGCCCTGATCCTGAAGGACGAGTTGGAGATCTTCGAGGTCCCCCTTCGTGAGCTTGTGGGATCATACCTGGGCTCAAGGGAACAGGGCGCCGCGAACGGCCTTGAGCGCGACACGGACTTCGCGGGCTCGGCTGCCTCCCTGATCCTCCTGAAGAGCCGCACGCTCTCGCCAGCCCTCGACGCCGAGGCGGAGGGAGCCGACGACGAGTCCCTCTCGCCCCAAGAGCTCGCCGAGAGGCTGACGGAGTACCTCAAGATACGACGCGCGGCCGAGCGCCTGCGCGAGATCTTCGCCTCGAACGCCGGACATTACCCCTCCGGGCACACCCTGCCCCCGAGACCGGGCCGGCTCCGCATAAAGCCAGACCGCCTCTCCCTCGCCGCGAGGCAGACGTTCTCCCGCCTTATCGAGCCGCCAGTGAGGCATCTCGGCCCGATCACGGTTACCCTTCAGGAGCTGGCTGGCATGATCCGAACTGCCCTCGCCAGGGGACCGATCTCCTACGAGAGCCTGACCAGGGATATGGACCGCCTGAACAAGGCCGTCACCTTCGCCGCCGCGCTCTCCCTCGCCCAGGAGGGGAGCCTCACGCTCGCCCAGACGGAACCGCTCGGCCCGCTCACCCTGAAGCCGTCGGCATGACCGAACGGAATCAGCCTTCGCCGGAGCACCTTCTCGAGGCCGTCCTCCTCGTAAGCGCCAGCCCAATAAACCGCTCGGACCTGAGTTCCGCGACGGGCCTCTCCACGCAGGAGATGCAGGCGGCGCTCGCCGTTCTGGCGGAGCGCTATTCTCTGCAGACCTCAGGGATCGTACTCAGGAACGTTGCGGGAGGCTACCAGCTATCGACGAATCCGAGTTGCTCAGGAGCCGTCGAGCGCTTCCGGGATGAGGCCCGTCCGGCGCCGCTCTCGGGTGCTGCCCACGAGGTCCTGGCCTGCGCGCTCTACCTCGGTCCGCTGACTCGAGGCGCGGTCTCGCGCGTTCGCGGCGTCAACTCCGATGCGGTGGTGCGCAGCCTGATAGAACGCCACCTCCTGGCCGAGGTCGGCACGGACCACGATGCCCCTGGCTCACCTGCCCTCCTCAGCGTAACTGACGAGTTCCTGGCGGCCACAGGCATGTCCTCGTTCGATGACTTCCCGAGCATGGGTTCGCTCGTGACGCAGGAGGAGCTCTCCCGCGTGCGTGACCGCCTTGCGTCGGGTGCCCTCCCGCCGGACGCTGGCAGCGGATCTTCGTAGTGCGCCTGCAGGCGTTCCTCGCCCGCGCCGGCGCCGCTCCATCCCGCCGCAAGGCCGAGGCGCCGATACTGGCAGGACGCGTGACGGTGAACGGCCTGAGGGCGACCCTCGGCCAGGCGGTAACGGAGGAGGATGAGATCGAACTGGACGGCCAGACGGTCCACCTTCCCGACACGATCGTCAACCTTGCCCTGCACAAACCGGCCGGTTATCTCACGACCATGAAAGACGATCGGGGCCGCAAAACCGTCGCCAGCCTGATGCCAGAGGTGCCTGGCCTCGTGCCTGCGGGCCGCCTCGACGCTGACACGACGGGCCTGCTCATCCTCACCAACGACGGCGGGCTCGCCCACCGCATCACCCACCCCTCCTCACAGATCGAAAAACAGTACCGTCTCACCCTAGAAAACCCCGTCCGAAGTGACGCCGTCGCCGCCCTCGCCGCAGGCCCAACCCTCGAAGACGGCAGGATGCACCCCCCGAAGCTCACCAACATTAGCCGCGAACGTACCACGACGGCCCTCGACCTCACCATCCATGAGGGCCGTAACCGCATAATACGGCGAGCCTGCGTTGCGGTGGGCCTGCGTCTGATCTCCCTTCATAGGACCCGCGTCGGACCTGTGATACTGGGCGACCTCTCCGAGGGCGAGTACCGCCCCCTCACGCCAGACGAACTGAAGGCATTGCGGTGAGCCGCGTCGCCGGCGTACCAGGCGTGGATTTCACCGTCGAAGACGTGCGTGGCACCTTCCCCGAGGAGTTAGAGATCACACCGCTCGGCCACCCGCCTGACGCCACCGTCCTGGTCCCCGGCTCCAAGAGCGTCACCAACCGCGCGCTACTCGTCGCAGCGCTCGCTGATGGCGCTTCCAGGATCACAAACCCACTATTCTCGGACGACTCCTACTGGCTCATGGACGCCCTGGTCAGGCTAGGCATCGACCTCAGCGCCGACCGCGAGGGGGGAGAGGTCCGCGTGGATGGCGGGGGGGGTGAGATCTCCGCTTCCGGCGTAGACCTCTTCGTCGGCAACGCAGGCACGGTGGCCCGCTTCTTGCCGCCCGCGCTCGCCCTTGGCAGAGGACCTTACACCGTTGACGGGGTCCCAAGGATGCGCGAGCGTCCGGTCGCGGACCTCGTGGACGGGATGAGGCAACTCGGCGCCGCAGTCGAGTACGCCGGCGACGATGGCAAGTTCCCCCTGAAAATCATCGGTGGCGGCCTCAGGGGCGGCACAGCGCACATATCTGGGACCAGGAGCAGCCAGTTCGCGAGCGGCCTTCTGATGGCGGCGCCATACGCCGAGGCCCCGACCACGCTGCGCGTCGACGGCAGAAAACAGTGGCCCTACATCGGCATCACCGTCGCGGTGATGCGTGCGTTCGGCGTGGACGTGGAACAGACGCGGGATCGCTACTCCGTCACGCCCGCCGTCTACAACCCCATCGACTACGAGGTGGAGCCAGACGCCTCCGCCGCGTCCTATTTCATGGCGGCTGCGGCTGTAACGGGCGGGCGTGTGAAGATCCCAGGCCTGGGCTTCGCTTCGCCCCAGGGCGACCTCCGCTTCGCCCAAGTGCTGCGCGACATGGGCTGCGACGTCGAGATAGCCCCCGACTCCATCGAGGTTCGTGGTCCCGACCGGCTAAGTGGTGTCGACGTAGACATGAACGCCTTCTCCGACACCATGATCACTCTCTCAGCCATCGCACCCTTCGCCTCGGGCCCAACCACCATCAAAAACGTAGCCCATACCCGCCTGCAGGAGACCGACCGCATCTCAGCCGTCGCCACCGAACTCGGCCGCCTCGGCCTAACCACCCAACAAACCGCCTCATCTATCCGCATAATACCAGCAACGATACAGCCTGCTGTGGTGGAGACCTATGACGATCACAGGATGGCGATGGCGTTTGCGGTGACTGGGCTCGTGGTGCCTGGGATCGGGATTAGGGACCCTGGGTGCGTGACGAAGACCTTCCCCGGTTTCTTCGGGCGGCTGGAAGACCTGCGGTAAAGAAGGTGGGCTTTCGGCTATACTTGCGGTGCCGATGGGAGGAATCCTCATAGCCATAGACGGGCCCGCCGGGAGCGGGAAGAGCTCGGTCGCGCGGGAAGTTGCCGGGCGACTCGGGGTCGTGAACCTCAACACGGGCGCCGCCTACAGGGCGGTGGCGTTGCTTGCCCTGCGCGAGGAAGTCGACCCCTCTGACGGCCCCGGGCTGGCCGCCCTCGCCCGACAGGTGGAGCTCGACCCCAAGGGGGCCAGCATCGAAGGGGGGCGTGTCTCGGAGCCAGCCCTTCGCACCCCAGAAGTATCGGCCGCTGCCTCGAAGGTCTCCGCGCACGTCCAGCTCAGGGAGGTCTTGCTGCCCATCCAAAGGGCCGCGGCACAGAAAGCGAGGGCACAGGGGGGCGCCGTCGTCGAGGGCAGGGATATCGGAACCGTAGTCCTCCCTGACGCTGAGCTAAAGGTTTACCTGTCAGCCGCGCCCGAGGAGCGGGCGCGCAGGCGGGCTTCGCAGACGGGGAGGGAGGGGGAGTTGGAGCGCATTGCGGCCGCCATCGCGAGGCGCGACCGGCAGGACTCGGAGCGCGAGATCTCCCCGCTCAAGCCCGCCGAGGATGCTGTTGTACTGGATACCACCTTGCTGACGCTGGAGGAAGTCATCTCCGAGGTCTTGAGGCTCGCCGAAGACCTCGGAGGTGACTCGTGAGCGGTGGCGGAGATCTCCTTAGAGGGAGGCAGACGCCGGGCGAGATGTCCCCGAGGTATCGCCTGTTTCGGCGGGTGATGACCTTGCTTTGCCGAGTCTTGTTCGGGTTCACATTGCATGGTGTAGACAGAGTTCCGGCGGAGGGGCCCCTGATCGTCGCCTCGAACCACGGCCGGTACGCTGACCCCGTGCTTGTCTGCGTCGCCGTGCCCAGGCGCCTGCAGTGGATGGCCAAAAAGCAGCTCTTCGTCTTCCCATTCAGGCAGTTCTTCTACTTTATCGGGTCCTTCCCCGTCGACCGCGAGGGCGGGGGGCGGGGCGCCATACGGGCCGCGCTCGCCTTTCTTGCAGAAGGGTGGGCGCTTGGTATTTTCCCAGAGGGCACCCACAGGGGCGATGAGACCGTCAAGGCGGCCAAGAGCGGGGTCGTCGTGCTCGCGGTACGCAGCGGCGCTCCCGTGCTGCCGGTCTACGTAGGGAGATTGCCAGGGCCCCTCGCGCGACTCCGCGGCGAAAAGCACCACGTTTACTTGGGCGAGCCCGTAGAGATAGAAAGCGGGCTGCGGGGTGGGGCCGCTTACCGCGCGGCGGCAGATGAGGTCATGCGTTCCATCTACGCCCTTCCCAGGGAGCAGCCTAGAGGGGCGGGTGCGCGGTGAGACGGCTTCCCGTCGTCGCCGTCGTCGGGGCGCCGAACGTGGGCAAGAGCTCGCTCGTCAACAGGATCATGCGTCGTCGTGGCGCCGTCGTCTCTGAGCAGCCAGGCACGACCCGCGACAGGGCGTATAACAGGGCAGAGTGGGCCGGCCATGAGTTCACCCTGGTTGACACCGGCGGGATGGAGCCACAAGCGAAGGTCGGCCTCGAGGCCCTCGTTACGCTGCAGGCGAGGGTGGCTGTCGAGGAGGCCGACGTGGTGCTGCACCTCACCGACGCCAGGCTGGGGGTGACGGAAGCGGACGGGGCCATCGCCCGCGAGCTCAGGCGTGCGAGGGCGAAGTCCGTGCTCGCCGTCAACAAGCTGGACAATCCCGCGGACGATACCGAACGCCACCACTTCTACACCCTCGGCGAGGGCGAGCCGTACGCGGTCTCAGCCATACACGGCCTCGGCGTCGGCGACCTCCTCGACGACGTCGTCTCGCTGCTACCCGAATACGAATCAGATGCGGAGATAGAGTTGCCGCGGCTCGCCATCGTCGGCAGGCCGAACGTCGGCAAGAGCACGCTACTCAACCGTCTGCTCGGCGCGGAGCGCGCCGTCGTCTCGGAGCGAGCCGGCACCACCACCGACGCGGTCGCCGGGGAGATCGAAGTAGAAGTCGACGGTGAGGCGGAGCGCTACCTCCTGCTGGATACCGCGGGGGTGAGCAAGGGCGCCAGGCGGGCTGAGGGCGTGCCCTACTACTCCTCGCTACGCACCTCTGAGGCCATAAGGCGCTCCGACGTCTCGTTGCTCCTCGTTGACGCCGTCGACGGCATCGTGGCCGGGGACCTCAGGATCGCGCGCGAGATAGAGGAGGCGGGATCCTCGTGCGGCGTAGTCGTCAACAAGCGGGACCTGGTCCAGGCAGAGCGGCTGCAGGAGATAGAGGGCCTGATCTCGGCCCGACTCACTGACCTCAAGCCGCGGGCCGTCCGCATCTCCGCGCTCACGGGCGCTGGTGTCGACGGGGTCTTGTCTTTCGCGGCCCGCGTGGGGCGGGCGTACCGGTTGCGAATACCCACGCACGAGGTCGCGGAGTTCGTCGGCGAAGTCGTGGGCCGTAGCGCCCCACCCAAGGGCGTCAAGATCCGGTACGCCACCCAGACAGGTAGCGCCCCGCCGAGGTTCACGCTCTTCGCCAACAGGCCCAAAGACCTCCCCGAGAGCTACCTGCGCTACATCGAGAACTCACTGCGCGAACGGTACGACCTCTGGGGCGTCAGCGTAAGAATAAGGGTCAAGAGCAGCCGCTAACGGAACCCCATACCTCGTTTGGCAAGCCTGCCACCGTATACGATAGACTCTCTACGGGAAAGAAAGGCCGCCGGCAGGGCGATAGCTTGCCACGAGAGTCAGGCCGGTAGAGGAAGAGGAGAGCCTATGTACGACGCTGAGACGAGGTCCACGCATGCGATACCGAATCCGGTCAATCACCTCTCTAAGGAAGAATCGGGTCCCACAGGCGCGGGTGGCCGGAAGTCCTGGCTTTCACCCCGTTCCCCCAATCCTCTACTCCCTACTCCCTGGAGCGGAGCGACCCGATGAAGGCCGTCATCATGGCCGGGGGACAGGGTACGCGCCTGAGGCCGCTGACCAGCGACCAGCCGAAGCCCATGATCCCTATAGTCAACGCCCCATGCATGGAGCACATCGTGGTGCTCCTTGAACGCCACGGCTTTACGGACATTGCTGTGACGCTGCAGTTTTTGCCCGATGAGATCAGGGACTACTTCGGCGATGGCTCGGAGTGGGGCGTGAACATGAGCTACTCCGTCGAGGACGCTCCAGCCGGGACGGCGGGTTCCGTGAAGATGGCCGAGCAGCAGCTTGGCCTGGAAGGCGAGCGCCTGCTCATTATCAGTGGCGACGCCCTGACCGACACCGACCTGAGCCGGCTCGCCCGGTTCATAACAGAGGAGGACGGGCGTATCTCGCGTTTTTTGGAGAAGCCGGCCTGGAGCCAGGTCTTCTCCGACACCGTTAACACCTGCATCTACCTGCTCGAGCCATCTGCCACCGCGGAGATCCCAGACCCCGAAGAAGGCGAGTACGACTTCTCGAAGGAGCTTTTCCCCAGGCTCTTACAAACTATCTCAAAAGGGATAGACGATGCTGACGACGGTACCACAGCAGGATACAGGCTACCTTGATCAATCCCAGATAGTTGGCGCCCTTTTTCTCATAACGCACCAGTATCGAACGGCACTTCGAAAGCCAGCC
>JBBPYN010000151.1:0-7486 GCA_038199875.1 Rubrobacterales bacterium | reverse complement strand
CTGGCGCAAGCCGAGAGGGATGCGCCAGGCGTCGAGCGAGAGGAGGGGAAAGTTGCTCTCATGAGAGGATGAGCAGCAGGAGGATGTGCCGTCTTGGAGGAAATTACAGAAAATTTGGGACTTGACCTCATTCTCTCAGGCGTCTGCGTCAGCCGGGACCCTGCCCGACTTCACGGCCGCGCAGAGAGAAGCGTGGTCACGTTCGGTCTGGTCAGCGTAGGCCTCGGCGAAGTCGGCGATCGCCCCATCGAAGCGCTCGCTCTTGCCGAGGTAGCCGGCGATCTGCACGCGGTCGCCGGAGCGGGCGTGCGCCCGGGCCAGCGCCCAGCCACAGAGGCCAGCATAAAGGACAAGCTCATCCGGCGACAGGCTCTCGACGTTCGCCGAGCCTTTCATGTCCTTCAACTGCCGCCAGTAGAAGTCGCGTCCTCCCGTGCCGCGAAACCAGCCGAGGAAGATGTCGCTCGCGGCCTGCATCAGCCTTTGGCCGGCCACGACGCGGTGCCCGTGGTGCTCGTATGTGTTGGACTTGACGTAGCTCTCCAGTACCGAGGCTCCCGCCTCCTTGACCTGAAGGAACAGGGGGTCTTCCTCGTCGCGACCCTCGAGCAGCACGACGAAGGCCCGGGTGCCCACGCTTCCTACGCCCACGACCTTCCTCGCCACGTCCATAAAGCGGTACCTCTCGAGCAGGTGGCGCCGGTCGTCTTGCAGGGTACGTTTGTAGCTCTCCAAAATGGCGTTGCTCTGAACTCTGAGTTCGTCCCCTTCGGGGATGCGGACCAGGACCGGTGGGTCGTCGATTATCATTCGCCGTCCGTCGACGACCCCGGTCAGTTTGGAGAGTGCTTGCAGGCTGTCGCGACTGCGAGCCTTCCGGACGGCCTTATTCACCTTTTTCGTGGTCGTTTTCTTGGCCTTCGCATCGGAGAGTAGACCACGGAGGTCCCCCTCGCCGACGCGCGAGTACCAGACCTCGAGCTCTCCCATCTCCGAGAACTCGGCCATCCGCTGCCGGTACGCGGCCGCGGACGCCTGCGCGGCCTTGCTGCAATCCGCCGCGTCGAAGCCGTTGTTGCGGCCCGCCACAACGAAGCTGGCGGCGAGGCGTTTGACGTCCCACTCCCAGGGCCCAGGCAGGGTCTCGTCGAAGTCGTTGAGGTCGAAGAGCAGGGCACGCTCCGGGGAGGCGTAAGCCCCAAAGTTCAAGAGGTGGGCGTCGCCGCAAAGCTGGACCTGGATGCCGGTCTTCGGCGTGCCCGCGAGGTCGTTGGCCATGACGATGGCCGACCCCCGCATGAACGCAAACGGGGAAGCCATCATACGCGAGTACCGGATAGGGATGAGGTCCGGAATCCGGTCCCTGGCCTGCGCCTCCAGCAAGTCTATGGGATCCGGCCGACCGGGCGCCGGTGCCCACTCCGCGTGGCTGCTCCTCGGGACCACCCGGCGCGCGGCTCGCCCGCGCTCGCGACGTTGCTGGTAGCTCGCCGTGCGTGGATCGGTCGCCGCGCCGGACACCCCTGGCGAGAGGTTCGAGTCTTGCTCGATTTTCATGGGTTCCTCCTTCAAGGCCCTGAAATTCTGCGCACCGCGTGCACGAGTTCCTCGTCCACAGGCGAACAGCCTACGGTATGACAACCGCCTCGTTAGCGATGCTCGGGTGGGTAGAAGTAGCTCCCGTAGGTTTCCAGCGCCGCTTCGATTTGTTGCAGGACATCGCCCAGTTCCAGGGTCAACCGGCCCATCCGTACGTCGCGCAACCCACCCAGGAGCAGGTCGGTTACCTGCAACCGCAACGACGCTTCGGTCGGGGATGACACCAGCACTTCGTCGATCGCCGGGATTCGATCTGCGTCTTCCATCTCGTCCATCCTTTGCTACGTCGCGCCAGACTCTGGCCTCTCCGGCTTGCGGTCGGAGAGCGTCGACCGGACCGCGCGCAGTAGGCCGAGGCCCCCGAGGAAGGCGCCCACCGCCGTTAATGGCCACGCGACCAGGCGCGGAAAACGGGCGCCGACCAACGACGCCCCGAACAGGGCGCCGCTCGCCGCGACGGAGATGGCGTGCTCGTGGGTTTGCACGGGGGCAGCGCCTTTCTGGACGAGGGTTGGCACCACCCTCGATAACGTGGCTCCCGACCCCGTGCCGCCACCGACGACGCCCGCGCGCGCCGCGCTGTCGCTCGTGTCCACCCGGCGGTCCGGTCGTACCCTGGGTCGTTGCCCCGATCCTTCCAGGCGGACCTCCCGGCTGTTCGAGATATCGTCCTCGAAGAGTCGCTCCATCTGCTCGGCGAAGTCCGTGTCTTCCACCACCAGGTCTATCTCCCAGTTGGCAGCGAGGCTGCTGAAGTTCAGGTTCGTCGAGCCTACCTTCGACAACCAGCCATCGGCCACGAGGGTCTGGGCGTGGATCATGGGTCCGCCGTACTCGAAGATGCGTACCCCCGACTCCAGGAACTGCCGGTAGCCCGCGCGCGAGGCCCTGCCTATCCAGGCGATGTCGACGGTCGCCGGCGTGAGGACCCTCACGTCGACGCCGTCGCGCGCCGTGGCCATGAGGGACTGGGTAAGGATCGGTAGGGAGAGGAAGTACGGGTCGGTTACCCAGAGGCGTTCCTGCACCCCGGTCGTGAGCAACTCCAGCATACGCAACGTGCGCATCCTGCGCGGTTCCTGGACGACCAGGCGCGCGGACGTCTCCCCCGCCGCCTCGAAATCCTCCGGATCGGGGCGCTCGTCGTCGGGCAACTGCTCCACCAACTCGCCCCACAAGCTGGTGAAGGCGCGGTTGATGTCGGCCACGACAGGCCCCTTCACGCTGACCGCGGTGTCCCTGTAGGGCAACCCCGTCTCCTTGGAGCGGACCATCCAGCCGTCGGCGATGCACACGCCGCCCGTCGAGGCATACTCGCCGTCCACCACGAGCAGCTTTCGGTGGTCGCGCCGAATGGCACCCAGCGGCGGTCCCGACGCGGGCGGGTTGACCGCCTTGACCTGCACGCCCGCCTCCCGCATGCTGTTCCAGAAGGAGCGAGAAACGTCCATGCCACCGAACCAGTCGTGGAGCACGCGCACGCGCACGCCCTCCTTGGCCTTCGCGGACAGGGCCTCGGCGAACCTGTTCCCGATCTCGTCGTTCGCGATGATGTAGTTGTCGAGGTGGATCCAACGCTCCGCCCGCGCGATGGCCGCGAGCCAGTCATCGTACGTGTCAGGGCCGTTCTTCAGCAGCGCGAGCCGGTTGCCGCCACGCAGTGGCGCGTCGCTAACTCGCCCCAGGATCCCTTCCAAACGCGCGCCGCGCGAGGCAGCATAATCCGGGATGGTAAGGTTATTGCCCTGTGGCTCTTGCCCTTCAGTCATGGTCGGTTCTCCTTCCCGGCACCTGGACATCAGGCGAGGATTAGCACGATGAATACGACGTAGACTATGATGTTCACTAGCCAGCTGTTTGTGTTCATCCAGTCTCGTACCTTGGGCATGGTCACCTCGGCGCGTCTGCGGAACAGCAGGTAAGAGAGAAACGGAAGCGCCGCTATGAGGATGGTCGCCGCGACAAAAGGCAAGGCGGCCAGAAGGGAGGCGTTTTGCTGCGCGAGGTTCATCCCGACCGTCATCAGAACTACGAAATCGGAAGGGAAAATCGAGAGCAGAAGCAGCCCGGCCAGGAACGCCGTCCTGGGCTTGGCGTTCTGCATGGCGCCCAGCCACCTGGGGGGTTCGCTGGTCTCGCGGCCCAGGTAGCTCCTGATGGATAGGAATATGAGCAACCCGACTAGCAGGTACTGGATGATGTTGCCGAGCGATCCGGAATCCGAGGAGTCGCCGAGCGAGACGCTGTTGCCGAGCACGGTGGCGAGGCCGAAGGTAACCGTGACGCCCACGGTCACGGCGATCACCACACCCGTCAGGAAGTAGGCCGAGAGCTTCAGCGGCTTGGAGGCGGTGACGAAGATGAGGGCCGACATGATCTGCGGTCCTGCATTCATCGTGATAGCGAGGGGGATGACAGCTAGGCTCATGGCTTAGGCTCCTTCGGCTCGTGTTTTCCTCCAGCGCTCCGGTGGGCGTCTTCCGGGAAGGCCTGCACACTCAAAAGCTCCATCCCCAGGCCGTTTATGCGACCGAGGATGCCGTAGAGGTGCGGCTGGTCGATGATCTCTCCGGTGAGAACCGTATCTCCGTCTTTCGTCTCCATCTCCATCCCTTCGAAGGCCGCAGCGTAGCTGCTGCTTAGTTCGCTTCGGACCACTATGCGGTAGACCGTCCCAGCGCCCTTTTGCATCATCTGTTTACCGCCGCTCTCCATAATGTCCTGCGAGCGTAGTGCAAAGCGGGATGGTTCGTCTTCCCCCACCGGCGTGTTTCCCCTAGGGGATTTGTGGGGATGCTTAGATGAGCCCCTTGACCTGAGCCTCCTCCACGGCTTCGCCGCG
This sequence comes from Rubrobacterales bacterium, assembly GCA_038199875.1. Taxonomy (GTDB): domain Bacteria; phylum Actinomycetota; class Rubrobacteria; order Rubrobacterales; family Rubrobacteraceae; genus Rubrobacter_D. The sequence continues at coordinate 3,045 of JBBPYN010000151.1, read as the reverse complement.
CGAGGATACCCCGAGCTTGCGGTAGATGGATTTGACCTGGGTCCTTACCGTACTTGGGGCGACGTAGAGGCTCTCTGCCATCTGCCGGGTAGATAACTCGCTGACGAGCAGGCCAAGCACGTCGAGCTCGCGCTCCGTGAGCTCCCCGTCGAGTTGCCCCTCACGTGGCCTGCGCGCGCGAAGCTTCCGTTGCTGGCGCTCGAGAAGCTCAGGGAAAATGCCGGCGTCAGGGAAATCCTCCAGGATGGATCGCGCCTCGGCAAGCACCGCCCTGGCGCCGGACCGGTCGCCACGAGCGGCTCGTACCGGTGCGAGCGCGAGCAACCCAATAAGGGTGGGCCAGGGACTCAAGCCGGGCAGTGTCCGTCGCGCTGAGAGACCGCTCTCCAACTCCTTCTGGGCTTCCTCTAGTTTTCCGCGTTCCGCGAGCGTACGGCCGAGTGCGATGGGCGCCAGACTGGTTTGGGGGACCCGATACGGCCGCAATCCCTCCACCAGCTCCTGCGCCGCACGCGCACGCGACTCGGCTTCTTCCAGGTGCCCTTCGTCCGTAGCGACGAACGACAGGAACGATAGGGTGATCACCCGCACACCAGGCGTTGACCCTCCTCTGTCAGCGTAAGAGCTTCCTCGAGCGGCTTCCGGGCCTCCGAGATGTCTGCGGAGAGGTACAGGCTAGCTCCCAGCGCGAAGCGAACCAAAGCGGCCCATGGGGAGCTTTCCCCTGGCTCCAGCTCTGCGGTGCGCCAGGCCGTCTCAACCGTGCTCTGGACGCCTTCGTAGCCGAAGCTGGCCTGGAGGATAGCCACGCCCGACTCAACCGAGGCGGTTCCGTCGGGGAGCGGGCCTTGGTGCGGGATGCCCTCGGCGAGCGTCAGGAATCTCGCGCACTCTTCGCGCCGGCCACCGAGGGCACAGATCCACGCCTTCACCAGGGCGAGCGCCGCATCATGGGCGATCACCTCTTCGGGCAACGACTCGAGCCACCGTTGCACGGTCGCCGTCTGGCCGGCGAACACGTATCCGTACCAATGGCGCGCGATCTGCAGCCCGACAAGCTCGTGGTCTGTCGCCGCGATGGTCTGCTGGATCGCTCCCTCGAAGAAACCAGCACCCTCTAACCACACGCTCGCCCGTTCGCGCAGCGCAGGCACGAGATCTGGTCGGCTGCTCTTGAGCTCGTAGAGCAGCAACTCGGAGAAGAGGTGATGGTAGCGGTACCATTCCCCTTGCTCGTCAAGCGAAACCACGAACAGGTTGGAGCGGGCGAGCTCGTGCAGGAGGCCGGCTGAACCTTCCCTGCCCGTCACCGCGTCGCAAAGAGGACCCGACATCGTCCTCAGTACCGAGGTCTCGAGCAGAAACCGCCTGACCTCTTCGGTGAGGCCGGCCAGGACTTCCTCCCCCAGCAGGCCGACGATGTAGCGGTTGGAGCCCCTGAACGACTCGATGAAGGCGTGCTTGTCCTCCTTGTTCTGCAAGGAGAGGGAGGCGAGGTAGATCCCCGCGGGCCACCCTTCGGTACGCTCTAGCAACACGGAGAGGTCATCGGGGCCGATGTCTAGCCCCATCTTCTCGTTCAACAGGCAATCGGCTTCCTCCTCGGTGAAGGCAAGTTGCTCGGTGCGGATCTCGTTTAGCTCTCCCCTGGCCCTGAGCCGTCCCAGCTGCAGCGAAGGGTCGGAGCGGCTGGAGATGACGAGGTGGACGTTCGCGGGGAGATGCTCCAGGAAGAAGGCCACCGACTCATGAGTGTCCTCCCCGGTCACGAACTGGTAGTCATCGAGCACCAGTACGACCCGACAGGACAACTCGGCGACCTCGTTTATGAGCAAGGGAAGCATCGTTCCGATGGCCCCCTGTCCCATGGCGCTCATTCCCACGAGAGCGTCGGCTCCGAAGTCCTCTTCTTCCGGCACAACCCGGCGCAACGCTTCTACTATGTGCCTCCAGAGCCTGATCGGATCGTTGTCCTGCTCGTCGAGGGAGACCCAGGCGAAGGACAGATCGGCTTCTTCTACTTGACGCCAGTGGGCCAGGAGCGTCGTCTTCCCGTAGCCGGTCGAGGCGCTTATGACGCTAATCTTGCAGTCTAGAGCGTTATGCAGAAGCTCGAGGAGCCCTCGACGCACCAGCTGCTCGGGGCGCGGCAACGGTGCCCGCAACTTGGGCTTGAGTACGATCCCGGGAGAACCACCGCTCGGCTCGCTTGAAGCTTGAATAACGCTCTCCTCTATACGACGCCGTCATCTAGGGCTGCACACACCCATCCTACGGCCGACGGGGTACCATTACGGTACCACGCCGTCGGTGCAAAGAGCCCAATGCGCCTGCAGACACTTTGCGACTTCAACAGGCCAGATGCTTATGTCTTGACCATTCCCGTTCTAAGCCGGAACCCGGTGGGTTCCGACTCCTGTAAATTGTCGCATAAACGGCGACGTAGTTGAATATCTGAAGGCCCGACCCACCTCAGAAAGCCGAGACGCCGTGTTTCTCTAGCAAACATCATTGCTTTTCGAACAAGAAGTGCGTCTCGCGCGACACAACTGTTTCCGGGCTGCATGTGCCCGAGCATCACGGAATGTTTACACGCGCTAGGCGGGAAATCCCCTAGGGGAAACACCACATTGGGGGATGTAAGCCTTACTGCCAGGAGACTACATTGCGCTTACGACAGACAGGTAGGTCAGCAGACAAAGCAGAAGGGAGACCGAAGTGAGCGACAACCCAATGTTCCTTTACGCGGGCGACTACGAGAGCGTCGACGATGCGAAGGAGGATCTCAAGTCGCTCAAAGAACTTCACCGCGAGCACGTCGTCGGAACCTTCGATGCCGCGGTCATCACCAAGAACGAGAAGGGCAAAGTGAATGACCCTGTCCTGCTTTCGCCTTTGTCACAGGGAGCTGTTCTGTTTGCAATCCAACCGGACCGGCCGGAACGACATGATGGACGACCACCTTGTTGCCCTCGACCACGATTCGGTCCACTACCAGCTGCAGAACCTGCTGCCTGGTCTCGAACGAAGGATCTTCTAGCGAGT
>JBBPYN010000150.1:0-39590 GCA_038199875.1 Rubrobacterales bacterium | reverse complement strand
GCCGAACGCCTCATCGCCTTTCAGGAACACTATGAGCGAGCCGCCGAGCCGTTTGCCTGGAAGTTCACCCGCCACGACCTCGACCAGCTCCTCTCTCGCCTCGCCGAGCATGAGCTGCTCGCGCCCTCATCCGTGGCCGCCACATGATCGGACGAAGCGTCAAGGAATTTCCGAATGGGACCACTAAGGTTCGCTGCCTCCGTTGACGTGGTCTTCGGGCAAGAAGGCGACGACGCCCGTAGGGTAGTCGCCGCGGCGGGCGCTCAGCTGGTAGGAGAGACGCTGAGATTGTGGGGTGCGGCGACGCGCGAAGAGTTCAGGGGAAGGGGCGCCTACAAGGCGCTCGTTCTGGAGAGGTGCCGGGTTGGGATGGACTTCGGCGCGACACTCGCGTGACCAAGGCGAACGTCGCCACTTCTGGTTCGATACTGGAGCGCGCGGGCTTTCGACGAGTCGGCACCAAACGCCGCCATGTACTGGAGATACGGCGCTAGCGGACGAGAGCACCTCTTCGCCGGCCCTTCCATGGGATCCGGACTCGCATCGAGGGAGCTGTGGTGAAGGTAGTGCGTGATCCCAACATAGCTTTGTCCATTTCGACTACGCTCTATTCTGGGCTGCTATCATCGGCTTCGTGGTCGAGACACCGACGCGCGATTTTTCCGAAACCGACCTCGCCATGATGCGTCGCGCCCTCCTCGTTGCTGAGGACGCCGCCAAAAGGGGCGAGGTCCCCGTTGGGGCCGTCATCGCCAGGGGAGGGGAGGTACTGGCGGTCGCCTCCAACGAGCGCGAGGCTACGGGGGACCCCACATCCCACGCCGAGTTACTCGCGATCCGTCGCGCATCCGCCGCCACCGGCGGCTGGCGCCTGACGGGCTGCACCCTCTATGCGACCCTGGAGCCGTGCCCCATGTGCGCCGGCGCCGCCCACGCAGCCAGACTCTCGCGCCTGGTCTTCGCGGCCCCAGACCCCAAAGCAGGCTACGCAGGCACCCTCCACAACGTCCCAGCCGACACCCGCCTAAACCACACCCTTCTCGTCGAAAGTGGCCTCCTGGAAGAGAGAGCCGTCACTTTGCTCCGCGACTTCTTCAAGAATCGCCGCAGAAAGCCCGGAAGAACTCCCGAAATCCCTCTCTCGTAGACCAGGCAACGGACTACATAGTCTACCTCAAGTTGAGGTAGAGCTTTACTGGTATAGTAATCTTAGTCTCAATTGCTGCTGGAGGGCTATCTGTAGACCTGAACATAAAGGTGCGCGATTTGCGGCATATTCACCATTATGGTCCGATTCTGAAAAATTCTTTGAAAAATTTTGCGGGTGCGGCGTTTGGCGCGTATGCCGCTGGCCAAAGGACATTCGAGAGTTGAGCGTGAATTTAACCTGAAGTTAAGGTAGATTTTGGGGGTATTGCATCTCGAAAATGTAGTGTGTTAGGTTTTCGCAGTACCAGATATGGTGTTGGAGTGAATGGGGAGATGAGATGCAGTGTCCGTACTGTGATTTCGAGGACACGAAGGTCATAGATTCGCGGCTTTCCGAGACGAAGGACGCCGTCAGGCGGCGTAGGGAGTGTCTATCGCGGTCGTGTGGGAAGAGGTTCACGACGTACGAGCGCCGTGAGCCGTTGCGGCTCATGGTTATAAAGCGCGACGGTGGGAAAGAGCCGTTTGACCGGGAGAAGCTACGGTCAGGGATGGCGAACGCGTGTGCCAAGCAGCAGGTCACCGACGAGCAGGTAGAGTTGATCGTCGATGAGATCGAAGCCGAGCTCCGCGACCGGCGGCGGCACGAGGTGACCTCGAGGCGTCTCGGGGACATGGTGTTGATGCGGCTCAGGAGGATGGACATGGTCGCGTACCTGCGGTTCGCCTCCGTGTACAGGCAGTACACGGACGTGGACCAGGTCCGCACCGAGCTCGTGCGTCTCGCCGGCTCGGGGATGGGCAGCGGCAGGTAGAGACCGGCGCCCGCGGACCGGGGGGTAACGCGGGCGAATCCGGTGATGGAATAGAAGAAACAAGCGGTAAAATAGGGAGGATGGGTATGGAAGTAGACCGTAACAGGCTTGCAGATATAGAACTCACCGAGAACGCTTTGGCCGTTCTCAAAAAGCGCTATCTCAAGAAGAACGAGAAGGGCGAGGCAATCGAGGAGCCCATAGAGATGTTCTCGCGGGTCGCTTCGAACATCGCCGAGGGCGAGTTTCGCTTCAAGGAGGGCGAGGAGGCCCAGAGGCTCTACGAGGAGTCGAGGGAGAGATTCCTCCAGATGATGCTCAGCCGCAAGTTTATGCCCAACTCGCCGACCCTAATGAACGCCGGCAGGGAGCTGCAGCAGCTCTCGGCCTGCTTCGTGTTGCCGGTCGAGGACTCTATAGACGGCATCTACGACACCCTCAAGCACCAGGCCGTCATCCACAAGTCCGGTGGCGGGACAGGATTTGGGTTCTCCCGTCTGCGTCCCAAGAATGATCTGGTCAAGTCCACGATGGGTGTCTCTTCCGGGCCCGTCTCGTTCATGGCCATCTACGACGCTTCGACCGATAAGATCAAGCAGGGCGGGACCAGGCGCGGGGCGAACATGGGCATCCTCAGGGTCGACCACCCTGATGTCGAGGAGTTCATCGACTGCAAGCGCGAGAACGACCACATCAACAACTTCAACATCTCGGTCGCCATAACCGACGAGTTCATGGAGGCCGTCGAGGCCGATTCGGACTTCGACCTCAAGAACCCGCGCGACGGCGAGGTCATCAAGACCGTTCGCGCCAGGGACCTGTTCCGCCGAGTAGTCGAGGGGGCCTGGCTAAACGGCGAGCCAGGCGTCGTGTTCATAGACAAGATCAACGACGACAACCCGACGCCGCAGTTCCCGATAGAGTCGACGAACCCCTGTTCGGAGGCGCACCTGCCGCCGTACGACTCGTGCAACCTTGGTTCTATCAACCTGGAGAAATTCTACAGAGATGAGACCGGGGACGTCGATTGGGACGACCTGCGCGAGACGGTACACACCGCGATCCGCTTCCTCGACAACGTCATCGAGCAGAACAACTACCCTCTGGATGAGATCGACAGGATGAGCCGGGGGAACAGGCGCATCGGGCTCGGGGTCATGGGCTTCGCCGACCTGCTCATAAAGCTCGGCATAACCTACGACTCCGAAGAGGGGCTCGCCTTCGCCGAGCGGGTGATGAAGTTCGTGGACGACGAGGCCTGGGAGGAGAGTAGGGCCCTCGCCGACGAGCGCGGCGTCATGCCCAACTTTGAGGGTTCGCGCCACGAGGCAAGGGGCGACCGGGTCAGGAACGCGACCGTCACCACGATAGCGCCGACTGGTACGATCTCCATGATCGCCGGCTGCTCGGGCGGCATCGAGCCGCTCTTCGCCGTCGCGTTCATGCGCCGCCAGGCCGACATGGAGATGCCAGACGTCAACCCCGAGTTCGTCAAGCTCGCCAGGGAGCGCGGCTTCTACTCTGAAGACCTGATGAGATCCGTCGCCGAGCACGGTTCCGTGCGTGACGTCGAGGATGTCCCCGACGACGTGCGCAGCGTGTGGGTCACCTCGCACGACATAAGCTCAGAGTGGCACGTCAGGATGCAGGCGGCCTTCCAGAAGTACACCTCTATGGGGATCTCCAAGACCATCAACCTGCCCAACGACGCCACGCCCGAGGACGTCGAGGACGCCTACCGCCAGGCCTACGCCCTGAACTGCAAGGGGATAGCGGTCTACCGTGACGGTTCGCGCGACGCCCAGGTTCTGTCCACGGGCAAGACCGGCGGCGAGAAGCCGACCATGACGCCGGCCTCACCCGAGGCACCGACGGCGCCGCCGGTTACGCCCCCTGCCGCCGAAGGGAAGGGGCAGACCTTCTCCTCGCTCGCCGAGGCGCGCAACGGGAGGCCGCGCACGCTGACGGGCGTGACCAAGAAGATACGTACAGGCCACGGCTCCATGTACGTAACCATGAACGACGACGAGTTCGGGCCGAGGGAGTGCTTCGTCATCCTCGGCAAGCCGGGCGGCACCGCGGCCGCGTTCTCCGACGCCCTTGGGCGTATGATCACGATGGCCCTCACCCACGGCGCCGATCCCGCGGAGGTCGTACACCAGCTCCGCGGCATCCAGGACGGACACCCGGCAGGAGTCGGACCCAACGCCGTCCTCTCCGTCCCAGACGGCGTGGCGCGGGCGATGTCCGAGCACTACCTCATCGAAGGCAGCCTGCCAGATACCCGCGAGTTGCCCATAATCGGGGCCTGCCCCGACTGCGGCAGCGGCCTGACCCGCCAGGAGGGCTGCGTCGTTTGCCACTCCTGCGGGTACTCGAAGTGTAGCTAGAAAACAGAAGCGGCCTGCGAGGGACGGACCTACCCGGTCCGTCCCTCTTTTCGTTCCTCGCCTGTGTCCGGGCGCCCCCTGTCCAGGCTTTGATCTTCGAAAGACGCGGGATCCTCTGAGGGTTCTATGTGGATGAAGAAGGTCGTGTTTCCCTGGAGCGCCTCCGCGAGTTCTCCTTCTATCTTCTCAGAGAGGTCGTGGCCCCGCTTCACGGTCCATCGCCCGGGCACGAGCACGTGCATCGAGACGAAGTGGCGCTGACCGGCCACCCGCGTCCGCACGGCGTGGAACTGGACGTCGTTGCCTTCGTGGCGGGAGAGGACCGTGGAGATCTTCTCGAGCTCCTCGGAGGGGATGGCCGTGTCCAGTAGCCCGTGCGCGGTATCGTTCAGGAGACGGAACCCCGTCCACACGATGTTCGCGGCGACGAGGAGTCCGATCAGGGGATCGAGCACGAGCCACCCCGTGAGCTGCACCATGACGACGCCGAGGACAACACCCACCGAGGTCCATACGTCAGTGAGCAGGTGTTGCGCGTCGGCCCTCAGCGTGATCGAACGCAACCTCCGTCCCGCGCGCAGGAGCACGAGCGCGACACCCCCGTTGACCGCCGCCGCCACGAGCGTGACGGAGAGACCAAGTCCCACGTTCTGGAGCGGTTGCGGGTCCATCAGCCGTTCCCACGCCGTAACCCCGATCCAGGCCGCGGCGATAATGATCAGGGCACTCTCCAACCCGCTGGAGAAGTACTCTGCCTTGTTGTGGCCGAAGGCGTGCTCCTCATCAGGCGGACGCACCGCGAAGGTCAGCGCCCACAGCGCCGCCACCGCGGCGACGAGGTTGACCACAGATTCGGCCGCGTCGGAGAAGAGCCCGACCGACCCCGTTAGATAGTAAGCACCGAGCTTGAGCCCGATCGTGATTGTCGCGGCCGCGATCGAAAGCAAGGCGTAACGGCGCGCCGCGCCTCCGTTCGTCGCGCTCCCCTTCGTCACCGCCCCGCCCCGGAAGATGGACCCCGCGAAGCAACGAGAGTCTTCGTAGATGTCGGGATCTCAGCCAACGTTTCCATTTTCTACCATCTTCCCGATGTACTCTGCCACCAACCCCTCGACGCGTAAGAGAAAAGCTGCGGAAGCGGCTGGCTAGTCCTCGGGGCCGGTGCTGTGACAAACGCACGACGGCAAGGGCGCAGCATACTCCTGAAGTTCACGGTTGATGTTCTCTCAACGACTGCCTTCATCTCTCCAGAACAATCGCTTCCCAAAACCAGGCTCTTTTGCAGGTCTTTTGTCGCCGGATACTGGCAGCGCTGATCGAGAATCGCGGTGAAATACGAGAGGTGATCAGGTGCCCGAATAGACTTGAGAATGAGGTACAAAGTTGTGAGCCGCGATCGTGGCGGGTGAGCTCTGGTTGAAGGGGCGGGTCCAAGTGGATACACTCTGCCGCGGAGAGGTGGCAGAGTGGTTGAATGCGGCGGTCTCGAAAACCGTTACGTCGGTAATCCCGGCGTCGGGGGTTCGAATCCCCCCCTCTCCGCAGCCAGCGTGCTGAAACGCGTATGATGCCCGTTATGGTGCGGCTTTGGTTCCAGGTGGAGTTGCGGGCGTGAGAAAGACCGGCGGTTCAGGGGCCTGGGACGCTGTGATGCTTACGGCCGGATTCTGGGTGCTTGCGGCGTCGTTGTGGTTGCAGGTCGGCTTCTTGGGCGCGACGCTCGAGAGGATCTCCACGCGTTCGATGGAGATACATGTGGACTTCGACAGCTTCTGGCGTTCGGCGAGGGCCATGCTAGAAGGGCAAGATATCTACGATACGGGCGTCAGGCTCGTAAACCTGAACCCCCCTGTGTGGACTGTGCTCATCTCGCCGCTGGGTTTGCTAGAGCCGATCACGGCGTACAGGGTGTTCGTCCTGATCTCAGTGGTCATTGTCGTGTCTTATCTCGCATGGACCGTGGAGGAATTGCGTCTGAGGCCCGGGTGGACGGCGGTCGGGGTGGTCATGCTGTTCCTCTCCTCACCGCTGCTCGCGACGCTTGCGCTCGGGCAGGTCTATCCTGTGCTGGCCCTCGGCCTCGTGGCGGCCTGGATCGCCGACAGGCGCGAGAGACAGGAGGTCTCGGGCGCAGCCCTCGGCCTCGTCGTGGCGCTGAAACCTTCGCTTCTTCCTGTGCTTCTCTGGCCGCTCGTGCGGCGGAAGTGGAGGGCTTTTGTGGCCGCGGTCGTCTGTGGGGCCGCTGTCACGCTCGTCGGGGTCGTCGTACTCGGGCCTGGGGCGACGCTCGACTACATCGGGGTGTTGAGGGATCGGTCCGTCAGCCCTTACTGGGACAACGCTTCCCTGCCCTCGGCGGCGGCGCGGTTGTTTACGGAGAACCCTTACGCCCAGAACGTCGCGACGCTCCCGTGGATGGTCCCCGTCGGCTACGCGCTCGGGATCGCTGCTATCGCCCTCACCGCCATGAGGATCAGGCACGGCCCCGAGGTGGGGTTGTGGGTTCTCGTCGCGGCTTCCCTTCTCGCCTCGCCCATCGCCTGGCACAACTACCTGGTGTTGCTCGGTCCAGGCGTCCTGCTGCTCCTGGCGAGGGGCATGGCGGCCCCCGCCTTCCTGCTGCTGGCGTTGCAGTCCATCCCAGCGCAGTGGCCCCTGATCTGGAACCAGAGAGGGACGGTGGTTGCCACTCTGGCGATGACGCTCTACCTGTACATCCTGATCGCACACTGGCTCGCCCTCCTGGCCGCCACCCGAGAGCCGACCGGTACACGGCCAGAAGCGGGTAGCGGATAGCGCGCCTGAATGGCATCATCCACGTTCGGGTATAGGGACTGAATACCCTCTAGCGGAAAGGTGAAAGAGATGGCGAAGACCCTTATGCAGCGCATTGTCGACGCATTACCCTTCCTTGATGAGGTCTCCGATGCCGTACAGCCCGAGGTTCAGAAGGCCGTAGACGCCGGCGGCACGAAGGCGCGCAACGTGCTCGACGGCGTCTGGCTCGAGGCACCACTGCACCCGGCGCTCACGGACGTCCCCATCGGGTCCTGGACCGCCGCGCTCGTATTCGACGGTCTCGATATTGCGACCAACAAGAAGCCTGTGAGGCACGCGGCTGACGCCTCGCTAGTGTTCGGGACACTGGGGGCATTCGGGGCGGCCGTGACAGGGCTATCAGACTGGCGATACCTCAGCGGCGGGTCGAGGAAGATGGGGGCGGCGCACGGGCTCTTGAACACGATCGGGTTGGTTCTCAGCATCGTCTCGCTTGTTCAGAGGGCCACGGGACGCAGAAACGCGGGACGCCTGACCTTTCTGACCGGGTACTCCATCAGCGGCATGGCCGCCCATCTCGGAGCAGAGCTCTCCTACCACTACGGGGTGCGTGTGGACAGGAACGTCTTCGAGGAGGCAGGTCCCGACGAGTTTACCCCCGTCCTGGATGAGGACGAGTTGGTGCAGGACGAGATGCGGAGGGTCGAGGTCGAAGGGGTTGGCGTGCTCCTGAGTCGCTCCTCTGGCGACGAGGTCTGCGCCATCGCCGCCACCTGCAACCACTTCAGCGGCGCGCTGGAGCAGGGCGAACGCGAGGGAGATACCGTCATCTGCCCCTTGCACTCTTCCCGCTTCGACCTGTGCAGCGGTGAGGTCATCAACGGCCCGGCCGTCTTCCCCCAGTCACGCTACGAGACCCGCCTGAGGGAAGGCGAGATCGAGGTCAAAGCCGCCACAGAGAACGTCCAGCAGAACGTCAGGTAGCAACGCGACCAGCGGGAGCTAGTCGCTCTTTTCCAGGCTCTCGAGGGCTTCTGCGGCGGCGCGGCGGAGGGCACGGTTCGAGTCGACCTGGAAGACTTTTTGCAGGTCGCCGCGGGCGCGGGCCTTCTCGTCCAGGGAGGCGAGGGCCGAGGCCCTGTTGTAGTAGGCGATGCCGAGCCTGGGGTCGAGCTTTATGGCCTGTTCTGTGGCTTCGAGGGCGGCTCCTGGGTTGCCGGAGGCGTCGAAGCTGGCCCCGAGGGCAGAGTAGTAGCGCGGGAGCGGCCTGCGGGCGGAGATCTCATCGTAGAGGTCGGCGGCCTTCTCGTACTCGCCCCTGCGGAAGGCCGTCCCGGCCCGGCGCTCGTCGGGGGTGACGGCGCGGGTCATCAGGGCCGTCAGGACGGCGGCGCCACCGAGGTATACGAGCAGGACGCGGCCGTAGTTCTCGACGGTGGCGAGGTTCATCACGAAGGGCAGACCAGCGATAAATACGCCCGTGGAGAGGGGTGGGATCAGGCGCAGGAAGAAGTCCCTGTAGGCCCGCACGCGCAACAGATCCTTGTTCTGGCGGCCGATCAGGAACGTAAAGACGGCGAGGATGACAAGCGCGCCTAGCGTCGGATAGAGGAGCCTCACGAGATCTCTTCCAGCATCCCCTTCGAGGCCGACCGGAAACGGCGGGGGAGATCCGTCTCGAGCGCCTTCTCGAGGTCCTTGACGGCCCTGCTCTTCTTCCCCATCCGGTGCAAGACGAGGGCGCGGTTGTAGTAGGCGATGCCGTACTCAGGGTCGTCTTTGATGGCCTGTGACGAGAGGTCCACGGATTCCTCACGACGGTCGGCAGCCCCGAGGGCGGCCCCAAGAAAGGCCTTGTTGCGCGCTAGCGGCTTCTCCTCAACCAACTGCTCGTAAAGCTCGACCGCCCGTGCGTAATCGCCGCTGCGGAAGGCCTTGTTGGCCCGGCGCTCCAGGGATGAGATGGAGAGGAGGCTGGCCCCGACTATGGCGACGCCGGCGACGGCCATCCAGAGCAGCAGCGTCCAACTCTTGCCGTAGCTCTGGACCACCAGCAGGCTCAGCACCATCAATAGCAGGGTTAAGAAGGGTAAGGCGCGGCGGAGGAGATATCCCCAGGCTTTGGCCCTGGCGAGGTCGCGGTTGGCGGCGTAGATCGTCTGCCAGCTCACGAAGAGGAGCAGGAAGATCAAAACTATCGTTATCGCATTCGAGCCCACGTTTCCCCTTAAGTTCCGATCGGCGCGGGCTCGAGGCGGTTGAGCACCCCGAGCGCGGGCTCGACCAGCCTATCGAACTCTTGATCGGAGAGCGCGGGACGCGCCGCATCGACGGGGACGGGTTCCTGCAGTTCGATCCAGGACTTGCATCCACCGTACTCGTCCCTGTAAGGAAGCTCGACCGTCTCCGGCAACAGAAACGTCCGCAAGACGAGCACCGTCAGTGGCTTTTTTGGACGCCACTTGAAACGGCTCCCGGCGTATTCAGGGGCCCACATGTGATGCTGGTCGAGCGCCGCGAGCTCGTCAGCCTCGGAGATCTCGTATGCACCCTCGATCTCGGCGAAAGACGTAAAGCGCAAGGGCCCATCATCGGCGAGGCCGGGGATACCTTCCATCAAGCCGCGGTATTCATCTTTCAGTAGCTCCGGCCTCTGGTGCTCGTAGCCGGGGAGGAGTAAGAATCGCGTCCGCGGCACGGCGAAGGCCTTCTCCCTGATGCCGCCCTTCCTGACCACGAGCGCCGTCTTACCGTGTTCCAGCGCCTTGACGGCGACCGCCCACTCCTTCAATGCGTACCCTAGAGAATCCAATACATCACCTCTCGTATAATGCGACCGTTGTGCAAGAGATTATATGACTATATGAGGCGGGCGTAATCGCCTCTGCAGGAGGCTTCACATGAGAGAGCAGGAGACACCGCACCGCGTAGAGCGAGACTCGATGGGGGAGGTCAAGGTCCCACGCGACGCCCTCTTCGGCGCCCAGACCCGCCGCGCCCTCGACAACTTCCCCATAAGCGCCCTCCGATTCCAGAGACGCTTTATCCAGGCCCTCGGCGCCATAAAGCTCGAAGCCGCCGTCGTAAACAACGAACTGGGGTTGCTGGACAACGAACTCGAAGAGGCCATCGTGGACGCCGCGAAGGAGGTTGTCGAGGGACGGTTGGACAACCAGTTCGTGCTCGACATCTTCCAGACAGGGAGCGGCACCTCGACCAACATGAATGCCAACGAGGTCATCTCCAATCGGGCCATCGAGATCCTCGAGGGCGAGCTTGGCTCCAAGAGCCCGGCCCACCCCAACGACCACGTCAACCAGGGCCAGTCCTCAAACGACGTCATCCCGACGGCCATCCACCTCGCCGCGCTCATCGCCATCAAAGAGGACCTGATCCCCGGCCTGCACAAGCTTCAGGAGGCGCTGGAAGAGAAGGCCGTTGAGTTCGATGGCGTTGTCAAGACGGGGAGAACCCACCTCCAGGATGCGACCCCGATCCGTCTCGGACAGGAGTTCCGGGGCTACGCCGGCCAGATCGAACGCGGACTACAGCGTGTCGAGCGCGCCCGCGAGGACCTTGCCGAAGTCGCCCTCGGCGGCACCGCCGTCGGCACCGGCGTCAATACCCATCCCGATTTCGCGAGCAAGGTCTGCGCACGCCTCGGCGAGCGCTTCGGCGTCGAGGTAAGGGAGACGGAGAACCACTTCCAGGCCCAGAGCGCGATGGACGCGGCCGTGTTTACGAGCGGCGCCCTCAAGAGTGTCGCCGTGAGCATCTTGAAGATAGCCAACGACATCCGCTGGCTCGGCGCTGGACCAAGGGCAAACCTCGCCGAGATAGCCTTGCCCGAGGTCCAGCCAGGATCCTCAATCATGCCAGGAAAAGTGAACCCCGTAATCGCCGAGAGCGCCACGATGGTCGCCGCCCAGGTCATAGGCAACGACGCCACCATCGCCCTCGCCGGGGGGAGCGGCAACTTCGAGCTAAACGTCATGCTACCCGTGCTCGCTTACAACCTGATCCAGAGTATAGAGATCCTCGGTTCCGCAGCCTCCAACCTCACGGACCAGTGTGTCTTGGGGCTCGAAGCAACGGAGCGCGGCCCTGATCTCGTCGAGCAGGGCCTCATGCTTGCCACGGCTCTCGCCCCCCGTATCGGGTACGACAAGGCGGCCGAGATCTCCAAAAAGGCCTATAAGGAAGGCAAGACCATCCGCGAGGTAGCCCGCGAAGACACCGACCTCTCCGAAGAAGAGCTGGACGAGCTGCTCGACGCGAAGAAGATGACGGAAGGGTAGAATGAGGACGAACAACTGAAGGAAGCGAGCTTTTGCGTAAGGTAGTAAGAAAGACCAGCCTCGAAAAGCAGCCGACCGATTTTGCTTACTGGCAGGTACAATCTTACGAAGCGCGATTGGCTGCGCTGGAGGAGATCAGACGAGAGTACCATCAGTGGCGTTATGATAATCAGCCCCGACTTCAAAGATTTCTTCGCATCGTTAAACGGGGCTAGGGTCCGCTATCTGGTGGTCGGCGGCTACGCGGTCGCGCTCCACGGACATCCTCGCTACACCAAAGTGAGATTTCGTCGATAGCGTCCTGAGCTTCGTCCACCAGCCCGGCCATCTGCAAGAAACCGTGCACCATGCCACTGTAGCAACTGTACTTCGTCCGCACGCCGGATGATCCGAGCCTGTCGGCGTAGGCTTTCGCCTCATCGCGCAGCGTGTCGTACTCGGCGGTGATAATCAATGCGGGTGGTAGGCTGGAGAGGTCGTCGGCGAAGATGGGCGATACCCCTGAAATCCTTCGCGTCCGCGCCTGCTCCGTAGTACTCCTCGTAGTACCAGGTCAGGTCTTCGCGCGGCACCAGGCACTCCGAGGCCGGCATGTCGATGGATGGAAACGAGAGCGTGAAGTCAACAACGGGTTGGAGCAGTATCTGGCGGCTTATCTCGATCTCTACGCCGGATCTCGCGAGCAAACAAGTAACTGCTGCGAGGTTCCCGCCTGCGCTCTCGCCGCAGACGCTGAACGAATCCTGCGTACCCCCGAGCGCCCCGGCGTTCTCGTAGGTCCACAGGCTGGAATGGTACGCGTCGTCGAGGGCGGCCGGGTAAGGATGCTCGGGCGCCAGGCGATAATCGACAGAGACGATGACGTTGCCGGTGGTCCTGGCCAGCCTGCGGCAGAACGCGTCGGTCTCGACGATCCCGCCCTTCACGTATCCGCCGCCATGAAAGTACATCATGATCGGCCTCGGACCATCGGTCGTCGGCGTGAACACGCGCACCCCCACGGCACCCACCTCCGTGTGCAGGGTCTTGTCCTCGACGCCCGCTACCTCGACGGGAGCGCCTGTGATGGACGGAGACCACAGGGCGCAGAACGAAGCCCTGACCTCCTCTATCGGCAAACGCCACTGCGGTGACACGGTGTGGGCAAGCTTGTCGTCTATGAACTCTCTGAGCGCCGGGTGAAGAGTCATGCTGCATGGATCTTCGCGCAATATTCGCCAGGACGCAAGATCTCGCAAACAACACCCATCGGCGTGTCGAACCGAGTCTGGGTCAATGTCGACGACACGAATGAACCCACCATCGCCTGCAGATCTCCGCTAACGCAGTGGATTCCCGCTTCCGCGGGATGACGTGTGAGGGGGCTTGCGTGCCCGGGCCTAAACGCCGTCCCCTAAAACGGGCCTGCTACGACTGGCCGGAAACGGGTTGCGCCAACAAGAACGAGGCCCGGTCGTGTGTGACGACCGGGCCTCCATTTCTATCAGGGTTCGTTATGCTTACAGGGTCTGGGCGGTGGGACGTAGGATTATTTCGTTGGTGTCCACGTCCTTCGGCTGCTCGATGGCGTAAGCGATGGCGCGGGCTACCGCGTCGGCGTCGATGGCCAGATCCGCTAGCCCGCTGGTGGCCTGAGCCGTTTCCTCGTGTGTGATCTTGCTCGTCAGCTCGCTTTCGACAGCACCGGGCGAGATGGTGGTCGTCCGGATTTCGTCTCCAGCCTCCTGCCTGAGGCCCTCGGAGATGGCCCATACGGCGAATTTGGTCCCCGCGTACACCGCGGAACCCTCGTGAACGACGTGACCGGCCACCGACGAGAGGTTGATGATCTGGCCGTCGTGCTGCTCCCTCATCCTGGGTAGCGCAGCAGCGATGCCGTACAGGACGCCCTTGATGTTGACGTCCACCATCCGCTCCCACTCGTCCACCTTGAGCGCATCGAGCGGCGAGAGTGGCATCAGGCCTGCGTTGTTGACCAGCACGTCTATCCGGCCGAACTCATCGACCGCTCCGGCGACCAGGTTCTCTACCTGATCCCGGTCCGTAACATCCGTGACCCTGTAGGCCGCCTCGCCGCCATCGTCCTTTATCTCCGAGACGATCCTCTCGAGGTTCTCCTGGCGGCGAGCGCCGAGCATCACCTTCGCCCCACGCTGCGCGAGGAGCTTCGCGGTGGCCTCACCGAGGCCGCTGCTTCCGCCGGTCACGACTACTACCTTGCCCTGTACGCTAGTCATTTCAGTCAACTTCTCAAACCTTTCCAGTACAAGATGTACGACTCTCTTGCAAAATCTTTTGACGGGGCCAGGAGGATTGCCGCCGACGCAGATCAGAGTACCCATCCTGCCGTACGGCAAAACGTATGATCAGGTGGTCAGGGCGAACTGTTTCACCAGGCGCTGCGCTGATCCCGGTACGGCGGGTTTGGATTACTTTCGCATACCCGGTTCGAGGACCTTCTTGCGCAAGCGGATGGACTCTGGCGTGATCTCAACGAGCTCGTCCTCGCCGATGTACTCAAGGGCATCTTCGAGGGTTAGCTTGCGCACTGGTGTGAGGTTCAAAGCGTCGTCGGCGCCGGCGGAACGGACGTTGGTGAGCTTTTTGTTCTTGCAGACGTTGACGTTGAGGTCGTTCTCGCGGTTGTTCTCGCCGACGACCATGCCGACGTATACTTCGGTGGCCGGCGTGATGAAGAAGCTGCCGCGCTCCTGGAGCTTCCAGATGGAGTACGCGAAGGCGCTGCCAGCTTCGCTCGCCACGAGGTTGCCGTTCTGCCGGGTCTTGAGGCCGCCGGCCCACGGCGCGTAGCCGTCGAAGACGTGGCTCATTATACCCTCTCCCTGCGTCATGGAGAGGAACTGCGTCCGGAAACCGAAGAGGGCGCGGGCTGGGATCTTGAACTCTATCCGCGTGCGCGAACCCTGCGGCTCCACGTCGACGAGCTGGCCCTTGCGGCCTGAGAGAACCCCGATGACGGTCGAGACGAACCGCTCCGGGACGTCGATGACGAGGTGCTCGAAGGGCTCGTGCTTTTTGCCTTCGACCTCGCGCACGATGACCCGCGGCGCGCCAACCTGAACTTCGTACCCCTCGCGGCGCATGGTCTCCAGCAGGATCGAAAGGTGCAGCTCGCCGCGACCCGAGACCTCGAACTCGTCGGGGCGTAGCTCCTCGACGCGCAACGATACGTTGGTCTGGATCTCCCTCTTCAACCGGTCCCTGAGGTGGCGCGACGTGACGTATCTGCCCTCCTTGCCGGCGAAAGGAGACGTGCTCGGTCCGAACATCATGCTGACCGTAGGCTCATCAACGGTGATCGTCGGTAGCGCCTCTGGCTGGGCGAGGTCGGCAATGGTCTCCCCGATCTGTGCGCCCTCGATGCCAGAGAGGGCCACGATGTCGCCGGCGCCGACCTTCTCGGCCTCGATGCGCTGCAGCCCGAGATGCGTGAACGGCTGGACCACGCGCGTCCTTGTCATCGTGCCGTCCTTGTGGATCAAGTTAACGGCCTCCCCGCGGCTGACCTCCCCACGACGCACGCGCCCTACTACAATGCGCCCGAGGTACTCGGAGTAGTCCAGGTTGGTGACGAGCATCTGGAAGGGGGTCGAGAGGTCTACCTCGGGGGCTGGGATCTCCTCCAGCACCGTCTCGAAGAGCTCCCTCATATCGTCCCGCGGATCGTCTAAATCTCTGAACGCCCTACCTTCGCGGGCCACGGCGTAGAGGATCGGGAAATCTAGTTGCTCGTCTGAGGCGCCGAGGTCGGCCATCAGGTCGAAGGTGAGGTCGACGACCTCGTCGGGGCGGGCATCGGGGCGGTCGACCTTGTTGACGACCACGATGGGCTTTAGCCCTAGCTCGATGGCCTTGCGCAGCACGAAGCGCGTCTGGGGCATCGGGCCCTCAGCGGCGTCAACGAGCAGCAGGCATCCGTCGACCATGCCGAGGACGCGCTCGACCTCGCCGCCGAAGTCCGTATGGCCGGGCGTGTCGACTATGTTGATCTTCACTCCCTCAAACTCCACGGCGGTGTTCTTGGCCAGGATGGTGATGCCGCGCTCCCTCTCAAGAACGTTACTGTCCATGGCGCGCTCGGAGATCTCCTGCCCGTGGCCAAGCTCGAGCGTCTGCCTGAGCAGTGCGTCCACGAGGGTGGTCTTGCCGTGGTCGACGTGCGAGATGATGGCGATGTTACGGTATTCCACGTGTTCTCCTGACACACCTCTCACCGCGCAACGGGTGAAAGAAAAGAGCGACGAAAAAGGCCGAACGCAACGGGCCCTCGGACCCACAGTTTACCGCACGAAGGGCCGTGTATCGAACGTGGAAAACCCTTGCGTTACCATTCTGTCAACGTTCTCTTACAGGGAGGCACTGAGGATGATCAGCCCCAAGGCGGCCAGATTCTACGACGTCTTTCGGAACGCTCCGAAGCAGTTGGACATGGACCTGCACCACCAGCGGGAGGCCGGCGTGACGCTCTCGATAGCGGCGCACATGCAGCACATATATCCGATCTACTGCGGTGCGATGCCAGAAGCAGACGCCGCGGTGGCGATGATAGGAGGTTGGAGCCGTACTCGCCTCTCGTGAGCATCCGCCGAACCTTGTAACGCAAACCACATCGCGGTTAACATAGGAGAGCAGGCGGGCATGGACCGCGTGAGGTATTGGGAAAGGCTGAGCGTGGATAGGTGTATCGTGGGCTCTTCGGGGCATCGTAACCACCGTGTAGGGGGCGAAGATGGTTGATGTTCGTGTTGCCGGGGCGGTCGAACCGGGCTCTCCGGTCCCCGGTTCTGCCGAAGAGCTGGAGCGTTTCGCGGCTTTGCAGGAGAAGCTCGAGCCGTTGGCGCGGCGGGTGCTCTCCGACCCGCATGCCACCCAGACGGTTGTCGTGGTGCCAAGCCTGACGCTCGACGTCGAGGAGCTGGCCAAGATCCCAGGCGCGCATCACTACGAGGAGCGCATGCTCTGCATGTTGATGCTGTTGCGCCTGCCGCGCACCCACGTCGTCTACGTCACGAGCCAGAACATAGCTACGGCCATCGTGGACTACTATTTGCACCTCCTGCCTGGTATCCCCTTGCGGCACGCCCGTAGCCGCATGACGCTGCTCTCCTGCCACGACGCCTCGGACGTGCCGCTGACGCAGAAGATACTCGACCGCCCGCGCCTGATGGAGCGGATAAGGTCGGCGATCGCCGACCAGGCAGCGGCGCACATGACCTGCTTCAACAGCACGGCGCTGGAGAGATCCCTCGCCGTGCGTCTGGGCATCCCCCTCTACGGCAATGACCCGAAGCTCAACTACCTCGGGACCAAGAGCGGCAGCCGCGAGGCCTTCAGGGAGGCCGGTATCCCGCTGCCCGACGGGTTCGAGCACCTGCGCGATGGGGACGAGGTGGTCGAGGCCGTCGTCGAGCTCAAGCGCCGCAAGCCCGGGTTGCGTCGTGCCGCCATAAAGTTGGACGAAGGTTTCTCTGGCGAGGGCAACGCCGTCTTTCCTTACGACGGATGTCCAGAGGGGAAGGACCTCGTGCGCTGGGTCAGGGACGAGTTGCCCGGGCGCATCAAGTTCGAGTCCGCGGGCGAGACCTGGGAGCGTTACGGACGGAAGTTCGAGGAGATGGGCGGCATCGTAGAGTGCTGGCTGGAGGGCGAGGAGGTACGCTCGCCTTCCGTGCAGTGCCGCATAAATCCCCTAGGGGATGCCACCGTCGTCTCCACCCACGATCAGGTCCTGGGTGGGCCTTCTGGCCAGATCTTCCTCGGCAGCACGTTCCCCGCGGACGCCGCGTACAGCCGCGACATAAAGGAGGCCGGACAGAAGGTGGGGCAAGTCCTCAAGGAACGCGGCGCTCTCGGGCGATTCGCCATCGACTTCATCTCCGTCAGGCGTGGGGATGGTTGGGAGCATGCTGCGATAGAGATCAACCTCAGAAAAGGCGGCACCACGCACCCGTACCTGATCCTACGTTTCCTGACCGACGGCACCTACGATCCGGACGACGGCCTGTACTGCACGCCGACAGCAAAACCCTGCTACTACTACGCCTCGGATAACCTCCAGAGCCCCGCCTACAAGGGCCTGACCCCAGACGACCTGGTTGACATCGCCGTAGACAACGGTCTCCACTTCGACGGCGCGTCCCAGCAAGGCGTGGTCTTCCACCTCATCGGTGCGCTCTCCCAGTACGGCAAGGTAGGCACCGTCTGCATCGGCGACAGCCACGAGAACGCCCAGAATTACTACAAGGAAACCGTCGCCGTCCTCGACCGCGAGGCGAAGAAGTAGCGGACAGGTCTAACCGGCGAACAGAGTATGGGCTCCATATGCTAACAGGGCGACGAGAGCAGTTACGACAAGGGCCTTTACGGCTGCTGGCGAGCTTCTCCACACGCCTCGGATCCAACGTCCTATCATTGCGAGCCTCACACCAACCCGGTCGAAAATACGGGCGAGGCCAAGGAACTCGCCTGCTAGCAGCCACAGCCCGATGGCGATAATGATGTAGCTGGGCCCCGGCGTCGGAATGAATATGAAGCCAGCGACGATGAGCACAGGACCGCAGAACAGGCTCATGGGCCTCCAGTACTTCGATACCAGGCCCTTCCTGGTGCGGCGCTGGTGGAAGTGGTAGCGGCTCTGGTAGCGGTGGCCTGCGTCGATCTCCCTGAAGGTCCGCCAGTGCCGCCAGCCCTCCTTGAACTTTTGGACCATGCGCCTGATATGCTCGAAGAGGCCCACCGGCGTAGTTAGAACAATGCCACGCTGGAAAGCAAGAGGTACACGACATAAACGACCGCAGCGACACAAAAGGCAGCCACCAGAATTACCACGCCCTTGCCCAAAACGGAAGCCTGCCACACCTGCTGGACGAACCGCCCTAAATTCCTGAGCCACACCTCGAGCCAGTCGAGGAAGCGGGCGGCCGGGAGGAGTTCGCCGGCAAGTATCATGAGTCCGACGAAGACCGTGGCCCAGCCTGGGCCTGGCAGGGGGGCGAGGATCAGGCTGCCAAGGGCGATAACGGCGCCGAGCGTGATCAGGAATATCCTCCAGATGATGTGGCCCTGTTCGTCCTGCCGCCGGCGGCGGTAGCGGTCCTTGAAACGTTCTCCTGGTTTGCTCTCGGTGAACTCCCGCCAGTGCCGTTGCATCTGCTCGATCATATATAGATCATTCCTTATCGAGCCCCGTTTGACAACCTGACCGTGACCAGACGTGCACAAATCAGCCTCGTGCGGTATACCGGAACCGTAGGAAACATACGAGAAGAGGAATGATGGAGAGCAACAACGGTTCATCGCGCACGGAGGTCGCAACACTAGGGGGCGGTTGCTTCTGGTGTCTCGAAGCGGTCTACCAGGAGCTGCGGGGCGTGGAGAAGGTCGAGTCGGGATACTCCGGGGGCGACGTTCCCAACCCGACTTACAGGGCGGTCTGCTCGGAGACGACGGGGCACGCCGAGGTCGTGCAGGTTACCTTCGACCCCGAAGTGGCCTCATACAAAGATATCCTCGAGGTCTACTTCACCATACACGACCCGACTACCTTGAACCGGCAGGGCGCGGACGTTGGGACGCAGTACCGGTCCGTGATCTTCTACCATGACGACGAGCAGAGGCGCGTCGCGGAGGCGGTGATCTCCGACCTGGAGACAGAGGGGATCTGGAACAACCCCATCGTGACCGAGGTTACGCCCTTCGACGAGTTCTACATCGCCGAGGACTACCACCAGGATTACTTCCGCAACAACGGGTACCAGCCGTACTGCCAGGTGATCATCGCGCCCAAAGTCGCCAAATTCCGCAAACAACACCTCGAACGGCTCAAGGCGTAACCAACAAGGACCTCGAAACCGCTGGCTAGGGGAGCCCTCCCAGGCCGAAGAGGTCGTCCTCCTGGTTCTGGCGCAGGGCTTCGATCAACTCCCTGAGACCGCCCATGCGCACCCTCATGGGACCCTCGCCGACGGGCGGCGGGTCGATAGCAACGTACCTGACCTCGTCCTCTACGGACTCGAGTGCCCTGGCGAGCCCGGCGCCTGAGACCTCGACCGCCTCGAAGTCCGCCCCGAAATCCGTGGAGGCCAGGAAAGCATCGGCCTTGCCCTCCGAATCGAAGAGCGGCACGGCTCCCCGGTCGTCGACGAGGATCGTTAGCGGCGCGGCACCGGGGACCACCTCCTCGAAGAGGAGCACGTAGGGCTGACGCGGCATATCTACCGAGGCCACGGCTCAGGTGGGTCGGGGGGCCATCGTCACGAGGAGGACCAGGTCCTCTTGTGTCTCGTTGCGGACGCCGTGGGGGTCACCGGCGCGGGCGATGACGGCGTCGCCCGCGCCGAGGTCACGGTCCTCCTCGCCCACGGTGAAGCGGCCCGTTCCCCACAGCACGTAGTAGATCTTGTCCGAGCCCTCGTGGGCGTGTACCTTCTGGGTCTGTCCGGGGAGCAGGCAGTACGCATCGTAGAAGAGGTGCGGCGAGTCGAAGAGGGGGTTCTTCTTCATCTTCTCCTCCGAGAACGCTACAGAGTCGGCGACGGTTCTTATCTCCACAGGGCTACTCCTTCTCAGTGGTAGTGTGGCCGTCACTCTAGCATTTCGGCGGGCGCCCGCTATCGCTCAGCTCAGGACGTCCCTGCGGACGAACACGGCCCAGGCCGCCAGGAAGGAGGCGGCAGCCCAGAGGAGGCTCACCCAGGCGACCCTGATGATCGGCGCCCAGTCTATGGGCTCGCGCATGAGGTTGAGCCAGGCGGAGAACTGGTTCGTCAGCAGGTAGGGATCTAGTATTCCGCCGAGCCCCAGGGTGGAGACGAGTTGGAGAAGCAGGATCAGGACGACCCCCCCGACCACGGAAGCGACGCTGTTGTGGGTAACCGACGAGAGAAAGACGGCGAAGGCCGCGAGGGCCAGGAGCGGCAGGGTCACGAGACCGGCGCTTGCCCACGTGAGGGCGATGCCCTCGCCCACGGAGAGAGGCGTCCCGCCGAGTCCGGCCAGCGGTTCGAACCCCACCGCCAGCCACCCTGCCAGCATCCCGACCCCGACGAATACGACTACGACAGCCAGCGTGTAAATTTCGACGGCCGCAGCCTTCGACCAGAACAGGCCCGTGCGGCCGACCGAGCGGCCGAGCACGGTCTTCAAGGTTCCGGCCGACACCTCCCCCGCTATGGCGTCCCCGGCGACGAGGACAGTGAGCAGCGGCAGGAGCACCACGGACCCGAAGCCTAGCGTGATGAGGGGTATTACGAGGCCGTTGGAGAGCAGCTGGGTGGCGAACGGCGCCTCACCCGGCGGGGGACCTTCCTGGGTGATCCTGACCGCGGCCAGAAACAGGATAGGGACGACGGCCGCAGCCCCGAGCCCGAGGAAAGTCCTCCGCTGGCGGATCAACTTGAAAAGCTCCCAGCGGACCACTACTCGTCCTCCGTAAGCCGCAGGAACAATTCCTCCAGGTTGGGCCTGGCCGGCACCAGCGCAAGTACCTCGACGCCCTCCTCGACCAGGCTACGAACCACAGGCCCAACCCCGCCCTCTCCCGCCGCGAACCGGACTACCTCCTCGGGCCTGAACCCTTCGAGTTCCTCGGAGCGCCCGTTCAGGATCGCTACGTCCTCTCGTGTCTGCAGGACCCGAAGCGTCACTTCCGGGTCGTCGGCCACCAGGCGGTACTCGGTGCGGCCCCTGGCCTGCTCCGCGATCTCCGCCAGGGCGCCCTCGGCAAGGAGGCGGCCACGGCCCACAACGGCGACCCGGTTGCAGAGCTGCTCGACCTCAGCCAGCAGGTGGGTTGAGAGGAAGATCGTCAGGCCCTCGCCGGAGAGCCGCCTGACGAGTGCCCTTATGTCGCGCATGCCCCCGGGGTCCAGGCCGTTAGTGGGCTCGTCGAGGACGAGAAACTCTGGCTCTCTGAGGAGGGCGGCTGCTATGGCCAGGCGCTGCTTCATACCCTGCGAATAGGTTCTCACCCTGTCCCTGGCCCGGTCCGAAAGGCCCACGATCTCGAGTACCCTCTGCAATGGTGGGGCCTTGTCCCCGCGCCGATCCGCCGCCGCCAGGAGCCTCAGGTTGTCGCGGGCCGAGAGGTACTCGTAGAACCCAGGTGCTTCCACGAACCCCGCCATCTTCGCCCGCTCCTCGGGGGACGCGGCGGGACGGCCGAAGATCCTGACCTCGCCTGACGTTGGCCTGACGAGGCCGAGGATCATTCGTATGGTCGTACTCTTCCCGCTGCCGTTGGGGCCCAGGAACCCGTAGACGTCGCCCCGCCTCACCACGAAGTTCAAATCTTCTACCGCGACAAAATCCCCGAAACGTTTGGTCAGACCCTCGAGCTCCAGAGCAGGGACGCCGTCGGTTCTGTCCGACGGCGTCCCTCTCTGGTCTGGCGCTTCGGCCAAGGCCTAGCGGAGCTCTCGGGCCGCGCGCTCCAGGTCCGCTGCGGGAACGCTGCCGGCCAGGACGTAGGAGACCCCGCCAGCGTTCCAGCGCAGCCCCGTGCCGATGGGGGTCGAGAGTTCGATAGCCTCGACGCCGTCGCCGAGTGCAACCGTCGGGAGCGCGAGATCGCCGTCCTGGGCTCCCGGTTGGGGTAAGGCCGCGCCCCTCTCCTGCTGTCCCTGGGCCAGGACCACAGTGCCCCAGCCCGAGCTGTAGGTGAGGACCACTCCGTCCGAGCCCTTGAAGTACACGCCCGTCAACTCGCGTCCGTCCGGAGGGTTCGCAAGCTCACCGATCTCGAAGTCCACGCGCCTCTGGGCCTCGGCCACGGTCTTCACCTCCGACGGCTGCTCCGCGCCGGCGCTCATTCCTGGCTCGGGGCGCTCCCCTTTGTCCTTATCGAAGGGAACCACCGTGGCCCCGGGGGGAACCTGGAAAGTGAAGCGTTCGGCCGGGATTGGTGCCACTTCCAGGTCGGAGACCCGCCAGGAGAATACGGGATCAGGCCGTCCTTGAGCATAAAGGGAGAGCTCCAGAGGCAGGAAGGACTCGGAGTCTATCAGGGCGCGGCCGCGACCCACGAGCGTCGAGTCTTCGTCTCTGGGGCTAAGCGTCAGCACGTAAGCCTCGCGGCCAGCGTAGCTGACAGGCGTCCCTTGAGTCAGCTCGCTCGTCGGGGCGAGCTCGGCCAGCATCCTGTCTACTTCCGCGGGATTCGGCGGATCTTCCGCGTCAGGCTGCTCGGAAGCCCGAGGCTCCGTGGGTCGCTCGCCGGTCTTGAGGGTGTTGGTAGCGCCGTTGTACGCCCAGGCCCTCTCGCCGTCGTGCACGAAGATCCTGTCGCCGTTGTCGCCCTGCAGCTCGGCACGAACCTTGTCCGGTCCGCCGTACCAGACGCGGACGGTCTGGGGGCCTGAAGCCGCGAAACCGCTATCCTGCCCTGCGGCTTCGAGGAGTTGAGCAGGGATCAGGCTCTGCTCGACGGTCAGGGTGGCGCTGAAGTCAGGGGCCTTCTCGGGCGCCCTGGCCACCTTGGAGAGAAGCTCCTCGTTTGAGAGCTTCTCCGGTGAGGCCGAGGCCGCCATGGCCCTCATGCCAGCCAGCGCTCCCACCACGGCGATGACCGCCGCGATCCCGAGGGTGAGCGCCAGCCACATCCGTCTCTGACCGCCTACGTTGTTGGACGTCACTCTCGAACCTCCTCGCAGGAGATCTCCGGCCTGGGATACTCCATCGGAATCACTTGCCTCTTGTGATTACGCACTGCCACGTATTTCGTTTCGTCGACCACGAACATCCAGCGCGATCCTACGATCGAAGACCGTAGGATACTTATTGTACAAGTACGCATGCTAGTAGAACTGTGTGCGAACGCCCTTTTGGTTTTCGTCTCGGCTTCCCACCTCGTCGCTTCGTCTTCTACTGGAGCACGAATCGCTTCGGGAACTCCGTCAGGTTGCGGCAGCCGTCCTCAGTAACGACGACGAGGTCCTCTATGCGGACGCCGCCGATTTCCGGGTCGTAGACGCCTGGCTCGATGGAAATGACGTCGCCGGGGATAAGCTCGTCATCGGCCAGGGAGACGCGGGGGGCCTCGTGGATCTCAAGCCCAACCCCGTGCCCCGTGCCGTGGAAAAATCCCTCCGTGAGCGGTTTGCCCTTCTCCTGGTCGTGGACGTTCGTCTTGTAGCCCGCCTCGTGCAACACCTCGGCGACCTTGTTGTGGACGTCCTTGCCGTTGACGCCGGCCTTCACCATGGAGAGGGCAGCTTCCTGGCTCTCCAGGACGGTATCGTACATCTTCTGCAGGCCCTCGTCGGGGTCGCCCTTGACGAAGGTACGGGTCATGTCGGAGTAGTAGCGGGTCGAGAGGTCGACCGGGAAGATATCCACGATGATCGACTCGCCGGCCTTCAAGGGTCCGTGGCCGCGTTCGTGCGGGTCGGCCCCCTGCGGGCCGCCGGCGACGATCGTGCCGTCCGCGGCGCAGCCACGCCTGAGCAGCTCGACGTCTATCTCCCCGCGCAACCTCTCGCTCGTCAGGGTCTCGCCGCGCCACTCCAGGGTACCGTCGTCCGCGACACTCGCCTCCTCCAGTATCCCGACGGCGTGTGCGCAGGCTGCCTCGACGGCGCTCTGGGCCTTCTGGATGTGGGAGATCTCCCCCTCCGTCTTGGCGCGGCGCAGGCCGTCGAAGAGCTTGCGCTCAGGGGTGATGGTGACGCCGCGGGCGCGCAGCTCATCGGCGTATACGACACCGAAGTCAGACGGTACCGCGACAGGAGAGCCAAGGGCGCCGAGCTCATCCAGGAGGTTGGCCACGGCCGCGGCGTACGCCCTGGCACCGCTCTTGAGCTCGCGGGCGAGGTCGATGATCCCAAGCTCATCGTGGGAGATGAGCCTGTCCACGGGAGCTTCCTTCTCGGCCCTTCCGTATTCCAAAGACGAGACGGCCAGGTACGTCTTGCCAGCCACGCGCAGGCAGATCACGGCGTCAGGCGCCAGGAACCCCGAGAGATGATAGGCGTCGGCGTCGTGCTCTGGCGCCCCGATAACAAGCAGGCTCCGCCCTTCGTCCTTGTTCATAAACATCCTTCCATGTGCACAGGTCCACTCCGGCGCGCTCCATTCTACTACCGGACCAAATCCGCCCCCACAACCGGATATAATCGATCTTGGTATGCAGAAGCAGCGGGACATGCACGACAGGGTAGAGAAGGCGCTTGACAAGGTCAGGCCAGCGCTGCGGGCCGACGGAGGAGACGCCAGGATCGTAGCCTGCGACGAGGAGAAAGGCGCCGTCAGCATCCAGATGCTCGGTGCCTGCAAGGGATGCCCACTCTCGCAACTCGACTTCGTCTACGCCATCGAGAGCCTCATCCGGCGCGAAGTGCCAGAAGTACGCGAAATATTCGCCGTTTAGGCTATTGCCTTTCTTGTGGGGCGGTTCGTAGGGCGCCGGGTGGGAGCGCTTTCCTGGCTTCTGAGAGGGCGCCGATCGCCCTTTTGCGGCTTCGGCGGAGCCTTATGCGCCTGAGGAAGGAAGCGTTAGGAAGGGCTTCGTTGGTGAGGTGGGTCAGGGTGATCATATCGTTCGCACAGGTCCTGTAGCCAAGGGCGCACATCTCGACGCGGACCTCGTCCGCGGGCGACTCTTCGAGGGAGCGCTGTATCTCCTCGGCCCTCTCTACTATGGCGCGGGAGAGCGCCTCGGGAGAGTCCGTGTAGGAGGCGCGGGGCCTGTAGCCCGCGATCGCCTCAGGCGAGAGCCTGCGCACGCCGTAGCCCGGGCCGTCGAACCTGCGGCGCGTGATCAGGGCAATGACGAGCGTCAGCGGGACTACGGGGACGAGAAACAGTGCTACGTCCGGCGTCAGGAACGCGAGCGCCGCAAGGGCGACTACCTCGGCCACCAGTATCGAGGTTAGGTAGAGCTTGAACATACCTCTCCGCCACCATCTTCGAGGGCCCTAAGTCTATGTTTCGGGGAGCGATTTGGCAAGCCCGACAACTACGGCCTGTATAATCCTGCTCGTGCAAAGCGATAAATCCCCCGAGTTCGACCTCCAACGCCCGTTCGCGAGCGCGGTCGCCGTGATAAGGGCCGTCCTGTTCTCCCCGAGAAGTTTTTACCTGAACTTCAAGGTCGAGGGACCTGTAAAGGAGCCCACGGTCTTCGTGCTGCTGGTCGGCGCGGTCTCGGGTGCTCTCGGCGCCGCTGTCGCCCTGGCCTCGAACCTCCTCTTCGGCGACTTCGATGCCGGGGATTTGCGGGCGGCGCTCGTCGGTGGCCTGCTCTTCGCCGTGCTCTCTCCGGTAGGGGTTGGCGTGGCGGCTGGGGTCTACCTTCTCTCCATCAGGACCTTCATAGGGAAGGTCTCGGGCTATACGGAGGTCTACCGCATGGCGGCCTACGCCGCCTCAGCCCTGGTGCTCGCGTGGATACCCATACTCGGCGCCTTCGCCTTCACCTACGCCCTTATGGTCTTGATGGGTATAGGTATCAAGATCATCTACAAGACCACGTTCCTTGCCGCCGTCGTCACGGCCCTGACGGGATTCGTGCCCGTCGCGTCGATTCTGGTCTGGATCACCATCGCCGGGATGGCCTCCTAGAGAGCGCCTCGTACTCGCTGAGGTCGCGCTCCACCCTGTGTCGCAGGGCCTCGGGCATGAGGCCTGGCCCTTTGCCTGGGTCCGCTCCGTAACGTTGCAGGATCAACCGTCGTGAGATGCTCAGGTAGGCGCGCCGCATCGAAAGCTCGGCCGGCACGGTCATCTCCCTGGGGAAGACGCGGTAACTAAGCTCCTCGCGTGGACCCAACACCGGCTGCTCCATCCCGTGATGCTCCCTGGAGAAGATCCTACGTTCCCACCTCCCGCGTAGGGCGAGCATCTCCTGTGTGTCTGGTGCTACGTTCAGGGGTCCTGTCTCGAAGGGGTCCTCAGGGGTGAAGCCGAAAGACTCTTCGAGGAGGCCGGCTGCTTTATTGGCACACCGCGCTCGCAGGTACTCGTACTCGCTCCTCAGCAGGACGAGCTGTGCGTCGTAGTACGCGCCGAGACCGTCCCGCGCCGGACGCCCCGCGTCGAGCCCGCGTTCCTCGAGCCGTCCCCTGAGGATGGCCGTGTGACGGCGCAGCTTCGACCGCTGCCACAGGAACAACCAGCCGCCGGAGAGCAGCCCGACCGCCACGGGTATCGCGGCGGCGAAGGGACCTGCCCACGCCGTGCCGAACACGGGCGCCGAGAGCAGCACCAGCGCCCCGGCGCCGCAGACGCTCGTGAAGCCGAGCTTCGTGGCCCGCTGAGCGCCGCCCCCCGACTGCGCGTAGAGACGTCCCAACTCGTACCAGAGGGTCAGGTTTTCCTCGTTCTCGGCGGCGGGTGTGCGCGGACGTTGCACGATCTCTATTCTACCCACCATGACCGCCAGCCCTCAGAGGTTCGCCCGCGCCCTGACGAACGCGCTCAACCCGTTCTTCATCTTCACGGCGCTCTACGCCCTTGTCGCGTTCGTCGATGCCGGTGGCTCACGGGGGCTCCTGTATCTGGCCTTTGAGTTGATCGCGGCGGCGGCCGTGGCCGCGTACGTGCTCCTTATGCGCAGGCGTTCGAGGGTGGGGGACTTCTGGATCTCCGCCCGCGCAGAGCGCCTCACCCCTGCCCTTTTTCTACTCGCCGCCTTCGTTGTATTGCTCGTAGTCCTGGTCCTGTTCGATGCCCCACAAGACCTGTTCCTGCTCACCCTCTCTATGGGCCTCGCGAGCGCGGCTGTCGCCCTGATCACGCTCCTGTGGAAAGCGAGCGCCCACTGCACCGTCGCCGGGCACGCGGCAGCGGCCGCACTCCTGCTCCTCGGGCCGTTGAGCATCGTCTTTCTCCTGGCGCTTCCTCTCGTACTCTGGTCGCGAGTCGTGACCGGGGCGCACACCCTGCCGCAGACGCTCGTGGGCGCGGCGGTGGGAGCAGGGTTCGCGGCCCTCTTCCTGGCATAGAGACGGCGCGCCGAGAAGCGGGCTGACGTAGTGATACCACCGCGATTCGAACCCGAGTTTGCGCCGTGAGAGGGCGATGTCTTCGGGTAGATAGCCGAGTGGCGAAGGCCTCGGGTATACTTCATGTTTCCTGATGGTGGGCGGTCGAAAAGACGGCAGGGTTGGATTCTACAGATCCGCATAACCAACCGAACGTTGTGCCCCAGGGCAGCGATAGGCCCACGCGTGCCAACGGAACGCCTGGGGAAGATCATCGGTGGCTGCGCTCGTTCCTGGAGAACTCCTCGGAGATCATGAAGATCGTCGACCTCGATGGCACCCTGCGCTACGCCAACCCCGCTTTCGGGCGCATCCTCGGCTACGATCCCGAGCAGGTGGTTGGCACGATGAACGTGCTCGACTACGTTCACCCGGACGACCTCCCTCACGTCCTGGAGGAGACCAGCAAGGCTGTGGATGAGGGGGGTGTTGCCACAAACAGGATTGAGTACCGATTCAGGCACGCCGACGGCTCGTACAAGTGGGTGGAGAGCGTGGGCACTTATCTTCCCGGGGACAAAACCGTCTCGGGCGTGGTGGTCACCGTCAGGGACGTCACGAAGCGCAAGGAGTCCGAGGAGAAGCTCCGCTTCCAGTCGAGGCTGCTGGACGCCGTGGGGCAGGCCGTAGTCGCCACCGACGTCGAGGGAAAGGTAGTCTACTGGAACCGTGGCGCAGAGAAGATCTTCGGGTTTTCGTCCGAGGAGGCGATGGGCCGACTCGCGGAGGATTTCGGGATTTCCGAGAACGTTCTTGAGAAGGTGGCAAAGAGCAGCGAGGGCCCTGGGACGGGTACTAGCTGGTCCGGGGAACTCACGGTCTTGCGCAAGGACGGCGGCTCCCTCCCTGTGCTGGTCACAGGTACCCCCCTCAACGAGGAGCAGGGCGATCTCATCGGCATCATCTGTGTTTGCACCGACCTCACCGAGCGTAAGGAGGCTGAGGAGGCGCTCAAGGAGAGTGAGGAGCGCTTCCGCAGCCAATCGAGGGAATTGGACCTCTTGTATAGGGTCCGTTCCGCTGTCGCGCCCGAACTGGATGTGCCGAGTGTCCTCTCTAGAGCTGTGCAGGCCGTGGTCGAGACCTACGGCTATACCCAGCTGGGGGCCTACCTGCTCGAAGGTGAGGAACTGGTGCTGGAGCACCAGTTCGGGTACCAGGGGGCGATCGAGCGGATTCCAATCACGAGGGGCGTCTGTGGGCGTGTCATCCGCACCGGGCGTCCCGTGCTCGTCGAGGACGTGGGCACCGACCCCGACTTTGTGGGTGCTATAGAAGGGGTGACCTCTGAGATCTGCGTCCCGCTCTTCGATGAGGGTGAGACCGTAGGCTGCCTCAACGTGGAGAGTACGGGCGGGCTGCAACTGACGCAAAACGACCTGAGGGTGATGGTAGCCGTGGGCGAGCACGTGAGCGTGGCTGTGAGCCGGGCGCTCCTCCACGCCCGAGTGCGCCACAGCGAGGAACGCTACCGTGCCCTTACCCAGAACTCCTCGGACCTCGTCACCCTGATGGAGGCCACCGGCATTGTCCGTTACCAGAGTCCCGCCATAGTGCGGATGCTCGGCTACTCTCCGGTGGAACTTCTCGGGAAGAACGCTTTCGACTACGTGCACCCCGACGACCTGCAGAGGGTCGAAACGGGCTTCGCCGAAGGCCTTGAGGATCCGAGGGCACGGCCTTCGGCGGAGTACCGCTTTCGCCACAAGAACGGCTCCTGGCGCTGGCTTGAGTCGGTTGGCACGAACCTGACCGAGGAGCCTGGCGTGGGTCGTTACGTGGTCAACTCCAGGGACGTGACGAGGCGTAAGGAGGCCGAAGATCGCCTCCGGGAAGCCGAGAAGAAATACCGCACGCTGGTCGAGCAGATACCGGCCATCACCTACATGCAGAAGATAAATCGCTACAGCGAGTCGGTTTACGTAAGCCCGCAGGTGATGGACGTTGTTGGATACACCCCCGAGGAGTGCATCTCGACGCCTGACCTCTGGGTGAGGATCCTTCATCCCGATGACAAAGAACAGGTCCTGGCCGAGGACGAACGCACCAACGAGACCGGAGAGCCTTTTATCATGGAGTACCGTCAGTTCGCCAAGGACGGGCACGTGGTGTGGATCAGGGACGAGGCGACGCTGGTGCGGGACGAGGACGGGCGCCCCCTCTACTGGCTCGGTGTTCAGATAGACATAACGGAGCGCAAGCGGGCCGAGAAGGCGCTCGGGGATGCGGAGCAACGTTATCGTACCCTGGTCGAACAAATACCCGCCGTTACCTACATAGATCCGGTAGACGATCCGGACACGTCGCTCTACACCAGCCCCCAGATAGAGCGTATGCTCGGCTACACGCCCGAGGAGTGGAGAGAACGTAAGTTGTGGCCCGAGCGATTGCACCCGGGCGATAGGGAGAGGATTCTGGCCGCCGACGAGCGCTTCGAGGCGGGTGACGGCGAGCTTTTCAGCGAAGAGTACCGCCTGCTGGCCAAGGACGGGTCGGTAGTGTGGGTCCGCGAGGAGGCGATGCTGCTAAAGAACGAGGCGGGCGAACCCCTCTACTGGCAGGGAGTTTTCTACAACATTACAGACCGTAAGGCCCTTGAGGAGCAGCTAGAGCATTGGGCCTTCCACGACCACCTGACCGATCTCCCTAACCGCCAACTCTTCCTGGACCGCCTCAGGCAGGCCCTCGACCGCACCAGGCGCAGGAAAGGCCAGAAGGTGGCTGTGTTGTTTATGGATCTCGACGAGTTCAAGACCATAAACGACTCGTTGGGCCATGAGGCTGGGGACCTGCTCCTCACGGTCGTGGCCCAGCGCCTCAAGCGCTGCCTGCGCCCCGGGGATAGCCTGGCTCGTTTCGGGGGCGACGAGTTCGTCGTGCTTATAGAGGACATCGAACACGTTGAAGAGGCGGTGCGGGTGGCCGAGAGGATCACCGAAGAGCTCGAGAGACCTTTTGATCTCGAGGGCAAAGCGCTGTTCGCCTCGTCCAGCATCGGCATCGGTTTGGGTAACGCCTGGACGAAGACGCCTGAGGGCCTTCTCAGGGACGCCGACACGGCAATGTACAGGGTCAAAGAGGAGGGTGGGGCTTTCAGGGTGTTCGACCCGACTATGTACGAGCGAGCCAGGGGCCGCCTCGAGCTGGAGGGCGATCTCAGGCGAACATTGGAGGCTCCCTACGAGCAATTGTCCGTCTTCTACCAGCCAATGGCCTCGATACCCACAGGCGAGATCGTGGGGATGGAGGCGCTGGTCAGGTGGGACCACCCGGAGCATGGCCGGCTGACTCCCTCTGGGTTCATCCCTATGGCCGAAGAGACGGGGTTGATAGTTCCGATGGGTCGGTGGGTGCTGGGCGAGGCTTGCCGACGGGCGAAGGAATGGCGGGAAGGCTACCCCAAGAACCCCCCTCTGACCATGGCCGTAAACCTCTCCGCCCGCCAGCTTCGCTACCCTGAACTCGTTGGCGAGGTGGAGGAAACCCTGCGGCAGGTTGCCCTTGACCCCGCGAGCCTTACGCTTGAGATCACAGAAAGCGTCCTGGTGGAGGTTGGAGGATCGAGTACATGGGTGCTTCGGCGTCTCAAGGATCTCGGGGTACAGCTGGCAATAAACGACTTCGGGGTGGGATACTCATCGCTGTCGTACCTGAGATACCTGCCCGTGGACCGGCTGAAGCTGGATCGGGTGCTCGTGAGAAATCTGGATAAGGACCGCACGAACCTGGCCATCGTGCGGGCGGCGCTCGATCTCGGACACGCCCTTGGCATAGAGGTGGTTGCCGAGGGCGTACAGACCCAGGAGGAGTTCGAGGAGCTTCGCAAACTTGGTTGCGACGTCGGACAGGGGAACTACTGGTGGAGCGCCCGTCCCAAAGGAGAGGCCGAGGAGCTTCTGGCATCGAAAATTCCTCCCTGGCCCGACCGACGGTCTCGATGACGCTCCTCGTCGCAGCAGTGGCATGTTGCACGAGACGTTGAGCCCTCCCTGTTGCGGGCTCTCGTTCCCTGGTTAAGTACGAAAGAAGCCCGCCGAAGAGCGGGCTAACGTAGTGACCCCACCGGGATTCGAACCCGGGTTTTCGCCGTGAGAGGGCGATGTCCTTGGCCTCTAGACGATGGGGCCTTGCCGATAGGCAGGGGAAGATTCTACCCGACGGCCTCCACTTCGTCAAAAGGATCTCTGGGCGGCGTCTACAGCGGTTTTCAGAAGTACTTCTGAAAACCGCGCCTTCAGCTGTCAGCCCTCAGCGATCAGCCAGAGACCAAGAGCTGACGGCTGAAAGCTGAGCGCTAAACCGGCAGGCGCTGCATCTTCTCGGCGGCGTCTCCGGCCCGGAGCAGGCTGCGCTCGCGCCCAAGGAGTTGCATGGTCTCGAAGAGGCCGGCGCTCACGGTGCGCCCTGTAACGGCGAATCGGAGCGGGTGTATGAGGTGGCGCGCCCCCTTCTCCTTCTCGGCGGCGAGGCCGCGTATAGTTTCTTCTATCGATAATTCTGTCCACTCGGGGAGTCCTGCAAGGCGTTCGACGAGTTCAGGGAAGTTCTCGCGCACGAACTCCTTGCCGAACTGTTTCTCGAACTCGGCCTCGTCGTAGTCGAGCGCGCCGCCGTAGAAGTAGCCGACCGAGTCGGGGATCTCGGTCGTCACGGCGATCCGCTCCCTCAGGAGGTCCATGATCCCGCGAAGCCGCGGCATGTCCAGCTCCTCTTCTGTGACCGCGCCTGACTCGACGAGCATGGGGGCTGCGAGGTCGGCCAGTTCCTCCGGGCTCTTGCGCCGCAGGTAGACGGCGTTCACGGCCCTTAGCTTCTTCTCATCGAGGATCGCGGGGTTGCCGCTCACGCGGTCGATGCGGAAGCGCTCGGCCAACTCTTCCGGGGTGAAGATCTCCTCGTCAGCGGCGTAGCCCGCGCCGAGGAGCGCCAGGTAGTTGAAGAGCGCCTCGGGCAGGTAGCCCCGCTCCGCGAAGTCCTCGACGCTCGCCGCGCCGTGGCGTTTACTGAGTTTCTTCTTGTCCGGTCCCAGTACCTGGGGGACGTGGGCGAAGGCAGGGATGGGGTTGCCGAGGGCCTCGTGGATCAGGATCTGGCGCGGCGTGTTCGAGAGGTGGTCGTCGCCGCGGATTACGTGGCTGATCTCCATCTCGGCATCGTCGAAGGCCGCGGCGAAGTTGTAGGTGGGGGTGTCGGTTGACTTCATCAGGACGAAGTCTTCCAAGTTAGCGTTCTCGAAGGTAACGGGGCCACGGATCATATCCTCGACAACGGTCTGTCCCTCGCGCGGGGTCTTGAACCGGACTGTGTAGGGCTCGCCCGCCTCTATTCTCTCTCTCGCCTCATCAAGGTCCATCTCGCGGTACTCGCCGCCGGTGTAGATCGGCCGCCGCTTCTCGGCCCTCGCCCGCTCGCGAAGCTCGGCGAGCTTTTCAGGGGTGGCGAAGTCGTAGTAGGCCGCGCCAGAGTCGATGAGCTTCTGTGCGGCCTCGCGATAGAGGTCGAAGCGCTCGGTCTGGCGGTACGGGGGGTGGGGGCCGCCGGCCTCTGGACCCTCGTCCCAATCGAGGCCGATCCAACGCATCGAACCCTTCAGTTGCTCGACAGATTCCTCCGTCGAGCGCTCCAGGTCCGTGTCCTCTATCCGCAGCACGAACGTGCCGCCGTTCTTGCGGGCGAAGAGCCAGTTGAAGAGCGCCGTGCGTACGCCGCCTACGTGCAGCCTCCCCGTCGGGCTCGGCGCGTACCTGACCCTGATCCTTCTATCGTTCTCCATAAGCTAAACCTAACACACGGCTACCGGGTTAAAAAGCTCACACGGCCAGAGCAATGGTGTAAACGGGCTCATGCCGGGGATACAGGGACGGCGCACCCGCGGCGGTCTCTACCGTGGTATGCTTCCCCGTCCGCGTCGTGAAAGGCTAGAGACCATGGCAGACATCAAAGTTGCCCCAACGGGCGCTCGCGAGTTCGAGGTCGAACTCAGGGAGGGGGAAGCAGAGAGCAACCATCGCGTCACCGTGCCGGAGGGTCTTATAGACGAGTTGCGGCTGCCCGAAGACGACCTCGAAGGTGTGGTGCGCGAGTCTTTCGAGTTTCTCCTGGAAAGGGAGCCAGCCTCCTCGATCCTCCCCAAATTCTCCCTGGATGTGATCTCCAATTACTTCCCCGAGTACAAAGTCGAGTTGCCCGGAAGGCTCTAGCGCGGGGCCTCCATGCACCGGACGCCGTCTGGGCCCACGGTGGCGGAGTGCCAGGTTCCAGGCTCTACGTCCAGCCTGTCGCCCGACTCTAGCTCGAAGTCCCCATCTTCCGTGTGGAACACGATGCTGCCGGAGACGCAGTAGAGTACCTTGTGGTAGTCGTGCGAATGCCATTCGTACTCGTACCCAGGCTCGTTCTCCCAGCCGTGGGGACTGAGGCCTTCCGCACGGAACCTGGCCTCTATCTCCTCCCGGCCGGGCGACTCGATCGCTGATCTCTCCATCTCGGTGGCCATATTTGTCTCCTCCTTCACCGCCAAAAAAGTCACGTAAGCATAGTATCCACCGGTCAGCCGGCGGAGCCGGAGATCAGTACCTCCAGGGTGCGCGGGCCGTGCACGCCCTCGACCCGGTTGAGCTCGATGTCCGAGGTTGCCGATGGTCCCGAGATGAAGGTAATGGCCCGTCCCTCGGTCTGTACCGTCTGTTCTAGCCTCGCGAAGGCCTCTGGGACGAGGTCTACTATCTGCTCCTCGCGCACGACGCAGAGGTGGTAGTCTGGGAGGAGCGTGAGGATCCGGCGTCCCTGCGCCCTTCCTGAGTCGAGCACGATCGTACCCGTCTGGGCGATGCCGAGCGCGCAACCCGTCAGCACGCCGTCGCTCTCGTCTAGCTCCTGCTCCGTCAGCCGGGAATGGGCCGCGTCGCGCATGGTCTCGAGGCCTTCCGGGATCCACCCTTTCGGGAGGTAAGGGGGGATGACGAGGCGCTTTACTCCACGCCCCTTCAGCGCTTCTTGTATGGCCCCTGGAAGCTCTTCGCGGGCCACGCGGTTGACCTTCGCCTCGTACTCTGCCGTTCGCTCCGCGAAGCGGGCGACAGTCTCCTCGCGCGTGGCGTCGTCTCTACGGCGGTAGCCACGCTCGACCCTCACGTCTTCGGGGCGTTCCTCCTCGGGCACATCGCCTGTGGCGTGCCTGATACGCCACAGAATAGTCTCTCTCGCCGTCGCCACTAGCCCGTCCCCCTGTTCCGCCTCCACCACTCGCGGAAGGACTGCTTTGGAATAGGTTTGAGGTCGCGGACTGAGGTCCAGCCCGCGAGCCTGCCAGGGAGGCGGCCAATAGAGCCCCCGCGGGCGAATGGCCACTGGCCGACCCTCGCGAACGCCTGGGCGCGTTCGTAGAGTTCCGGGTCGGAGAAGACTTTCGCGACCGTCTGCATGGCGACGTTCTCGGGGTCGAGCTTCTGGCGGGGGCCGCCCCTGTCCTGCTTGTGGCGGACGACCTTGCCGCGGAGATGGACGAGAACCTCGGGGATGTTGATCTTGACCGGGCAAACCTGGTAGCAAGCGCCGCACAGCGAGGACGCGTAGGGCAGCGAGTCAGGGCCGGGGTCACCCTGGCCGACGAGCTGGGGTGTGAGGATCGCACCTATCGGGCCAGGGTAGACGGAGTTGTACGCGTGGCCGCCGGTCCGCTCGTAGACGGGGCAGACGTTGAGGCACGCCGAGCATCGGATGCAGTTCAACGCCTGGCGTCCGATCTCATCGGCCAGTACATCAGTGCGCCCGTTGTCCATGAGGACCAGGTGAAACTCCCTCGGCCCGTCACCTTCTGAGGTTCCGGTCCAGAACGAGGTGTAAGGGTTCATTCTCTCCGCGGTCGAGGAGCGGGGGAGGAGCTGCATGAAGACCTCGAAGTCCCTCCAGGTTGGGATGACCTTCTCTATACCCATGAGGGTCACGAGGACCGGCGGCAGCGTCGTGCACATCCTGCCGTTGCCCTCCGACTCCACGACGCATACCGTCCCCGTCTCGGCCACCGCGAAGTTCGCCCCGGAGATGCCGACCTTCGCCCCCAGAAACTTCTCGCGTAGATAAAGGCGGGCCGCCTCCGTCAGGTCGGAGGGATCGTCTGAGAGGTCCTTCGCGCCGAGCTTCTCCCTGAACAGCTCCTGGATCTCCGCCCGGTTCTTGTGGATCGCCGGGACCAGGATGTGCGAACTCGTCTCCCCGGCGAGCTGGATAATGAGCTCGGCGAGATCGGTCTCGAAGGCGTGGATGCCCTCCCGCTCCAGGTACTCGTTGAGCTTGGTCTCGTCCGTTGCTATGGACTTGACCTTGACGACCTCTTCCGCGCCGTGGTCTTTGGCGATGCCGGCGATGATCCTGTTCGCTTCCTCTGCGTCACGCGCCCAATGGACCTTGCCCCCTGCCCGCGTCACCGACTCTTCGAGTTGCAGCAAGTGTGTGTCGAGGTGGCGCATGACGCGCTCCTTGAGGGCGCGTCCGGCCTCCCTGAGGTCCTCCCAGTCAGGCATCTCCTCGACGACGACGGCGCGTTTGCGGCGGATGGTCTGGGTGGCCTTTCCGAGGTTACGCCTGAGCTGAGAGTCGGAGAGGCTCTCTTTCGCGGACTTCTCGAACGTCGGCGTCGGGCCAGGAGAGAAAACGTCTGAAAAGTTTGTCTGCACTATCCCTCTCCCATCTCGCTTGCGAGTATCTGCGCGAGGTGGACGGTCCCGACCCCGGCGCGCAGGCGGTTAAGTCCGCCTCCTATGTGCATCAGGCACGAGTTATCCCCGGCCGTGCAGACCTCCGCCTCTGTGTCGAGGACGCGCCGGATCTTGTCCGAGAGCATCGCGGCCGAGGTGTCTGCGTTCTTGACCGCGAAGGTGCCGCCGAACCCGCAGCACTCCCCGGCCTCGGAGAGCTCGACGAGGTCGATGCCCCTCACGTTCCTGAGCAACTCCAGCGGCGCCTCACCGACCTTCAGCATCCTCAAGGAGTGGCACGTCGGATGGTACGTGACCCTGTGCGGATAGTAGGCGCCGACGTCGGTGACGCCGAGTTTCTTGACCAGGAATTCCGAGAGCTCGAAGACCTTCGGACCGAGCTCATCGACCCTCTGGGCGAGCCACCGGTCCCCGGCGAGATCCGCGGCCATGGGATAAAGCTCGCGTACCATGCTCACGCAGGAGCCTGAGGGCGCGACCACGGCGTCGTAACCGTCGAAGACCTCGACAAAGCGCCTCACCAGCGGTATCGCCTCGCGCTGGTAGCCCGTGTTGAAGTGCATCTGGCCGCAGCACGTCTGCGCAAGGGGAAAGTCCACCTCCACCCCGAGCCGTTCGAGGACCTCCACACTCGCCCTGCCCGTCTCGGGGAAGAGCGTGTCATTGAAGCAGGTTATAAAGAGCGCCACCCGCACCGCTATTTCCCTCCCTCTTCGTATCTAAGGGCCCCATGATAGACCATCCGGGGTCTCCAGCACGCCAACCATACCCGACCGACGACGGAGGCGATGGGTTGGCGTTCGCCACCCCGTACCTCGCGCCCGGATGCGTTCCGGAGTACCGACGCGCCCGTTTGGGTACGACCTGGAACAGGAAGCTACCGGGAGGCAAGAAGTGACCGAGACGAATGGCGACCCGCGCGGGGTTCGGCAGATGCCGACCTTCGAGCTGCCTGACCACGATCTACTGCCCTTCGATCTCTACCAGACCCTCAGGGAAGGTCCGCTGGTCCTCGTGTTCTACAGGGGTGATTGGTGACCTTACTGCAACGGGCAGCTGGTCAGCTACGCCAGGGATTACGAGGAATTCGAGCGGCGGGGCTTCGGGGTCGTGGGGATCAGCGTGGACCCACCCTCCCACAACAAGGCGATGGTCGAGAAGCTAGATCTCCCCTTCCCCCTGCTCAGCGACCCGCGGGGGGACCTGATCAAACGCCTCGACCTGTGGAACAAAAAAGAGGGCGTCTCGGAGCCTGCCGTCGTCGTTGTGGACAAGTCGGGCGAGGTGCGTCGCCTCTACTCCGGTGGCACCGACTTCTCGGACCGCCCGCCGGAGGAGGTTCTGCTCAAGGCCCTGGAAGAGGTGGGCGTCTCCGATGGGGAGGCTACCGAAGGCGGCGAGCCTGAGATCCGGGTTTCGGCCGAAGAGGCTGAGAGGGATACCGTGCGGCCGGACAAGCCTGCCCTGACGCTCGAAGCGCTAGGGCCCTACTACCTGGGCACCTACTTCGCGACGGTCGCGATGCAACAGAAGCTCGAAGGCGAGGCGAAGGAGAAGGTCGAAGGCTACCAGGATCTGGTAAACGAGTACAACGCGGCGGTCCAGGAAACCACCGAGCAAGACTCCTCCTGAACCCAAGAAAACACACGGGCGACGTAGTGTTAGGGTTCGTGGGGCGCCGGGTTCGTTCGCGGAGCATGATGGTTGCCAGGTAGGCTGAGATCGAGGAGACAGGCCCGCGATGGAAGAGTATCTGGTAACGGCGGTCGGCTATTTGCGGCTGGTCGTCGAGGCGATAGGAGCCGCCGTGGTGGGGTTCGGCGTCCTGGCGACGACCTACCGCTACGTCCTGACCCTCGTTGGCATCAGGGAATACACCAACAACGAGATACGGCTCTACCTCGGGCGCTACCTTGTCCTCGGGCTGGAGTTCCAGCTCGGCGCCGACATCCTCTCGACGGCCGTCGCCCCTACCCTCGACGACGTCATACTGCTCGGGGCGATAGCGACGATCCGGACGGCCCTCAACTTCTTCCTCTCGCAGGAGTTGGCGCGCGAGCGCAGGGAGGAGACCGCCGTACCAGGCACCCCCGAGCAGCGCCCTGCATCTGGCTAGGGGCGTTCCTGGATGGACGTCTACTACGCCGCGGTCAACGCCATGCGGTTGTTCGCGCTCTCGGTCGGGAGCTTCGTGATCCTCGCCGGGATCGCGCGCGGTGTCCTGGTCGCCCGCGGGACGGGGGGAAGGGCAAGGGCCGCGCGCCAGATCGGGGAGCACGCGGCCCTTGGCCTGGATCTCTTCGTCGGGGCCACCCTGCTGAACCTCGCCATCGACCCTACGTGGACGGCCGCGGCCACGACTGCCATCATTATCGTCGTGCGCAAGCTGCTGACGTTCTCGCTCGGCCTGCCGCTGCGGCAGGCCGAGCCTGGACCTCCTACGGGACCATGAACTTGAGCACGTAGGCCTGGAGCGTCACCAGGATCGCCATGACCACCGTTAGCCCGATGGACCATCTCAGGACCAGGCGCAGGAGGTCGCCCTCCCTGCCTTGCAGGCCAGTGGCGCTCGTGCCGACAGCGAGGTTCTGGGGCGAGATCATCTTCCCCAAAACGCCGCCTGAGGAGTTGGCGCCGACGGTCAGGTTCGGGCTCAGCCCTATCTGCTGGGCCGTGACCTTCTGGAGGTTGGCGAAAAGGGCGTTAGAAGAGGTGTCCGAGCCCGTGAGCGCCACCCCGAGCCACCCGATAAACGGGGCGAAGAGCGGGAACAGGATGCCAGTGGCGGCCAGCGTCAGGCCGAGGGTGAAGGTTATACCAGCGTAGTTCAGGAGGTAGGCTAGGCCGAGGATCGAGGCTATAGTCAGGATCGCCCACTTGAGCTGGTTGAGGGACTCGCCGTAGATCCTCAGCGCCCTTCCGGGGCCCACCCTTAGTACAACGAGCGAGATCAGGTCGCCTATCAGGATGATCGTACCGGCGGCCGAGAGCCAGTTCGTCGAGAACGTTGCGTCGTAGGGCGTCGGCTTCGGCACGACCGGCGCCGTCTGCTCGATAAGCCCGTTTAGCCCGGGCCAGGGGACGGTCGGCAACCCCGTCGTCTCGCTGATCACGGCGTTGGGGAAGTTTATCGCCAGCTGCGTGGCGCCCACGGCGGCCTTTATGGGGGGTATCTGCACGATCAAGAACAGTGCGACTATGATGACGAAGGGGGACCAGGCATAGAGCGTGCCTCCCAAGGGTGGGGTCTCGTAGCTCTCCCTTTCGTCCGCCGGGGGTTCGTGTTCGAAGTGCCACTCCTCGCTAGGGCTCCAGAAAGAGAGCAGGGCTATGACCGCGACGACCGTGACGATCGCCGCCAGGAGGTCGGCCAGCTCGGGGCCCAAGAGGTTGGAGACCAGAAACTGTGTGAAGGCGAAAGCTATGCCGCTCACGGCCACGACGG
>JBBPYN010000149.1:0-10574 GCA_038199875.1 Rubrobacterales bacterium | reverse complement strand
CTGGCTCTTGGTGAGTACGATCGGTTGCGGTCGTGGCCCCGGCATGGTGCTCATCCCCTTCGCGTCGTTGCCAGCGATTTCGCTGCTGTCGGACCAAGTATAAACGGCGGAGAACTTCCACCGCAATGCTCTAGGTCGCTCATCTTCTCGGCGAGCAAGCGAAAACGTGCCTCGCTCTCGCGCAGAGCCTCCTCTGCCTGCTTTCGCCTTGTGATGTCCCTGAACGTGACGACCGCGCCGACGACCCCGCCGCCTTCTCGGATCGGGGTGCTCACGTATTCTACGGGGAAGCTGGTGCCGTCCTTGCGCCTGAAGACCTCGTCGCTCGAGGCATGAACGTTGCCGTCCCTGAGTGCCGCATAGACCGGACACTCGTCCTCGGGGTATGGTACGCCGTCGGCGTTGATGTGGCTGACGATGTCGTGCTGGTGGCGTCCCGCGAGCTCGCCGCGCCCGTAACCGAGCATTCTCTCCGCGGCGGGGTTGACGAAGGAGGTCTTCTCGTCGAGGTCGAGGCCGTAGATGCCCTCGCCCACGGAGGCCAGGGTCGACTGGTTCTGGCGGATCAGACATTGCAGGTTCTCCTTGTCCCTCCTCGCCTCCGTTGTGTCCTGAACCTGGGCTACGAAATACGGTGGCCTGCCTCCGGCGTCGCGCAGCGCCTTGAAG
This sequence comes from Rubrobacterales bacterium, assembly GCA_038199875.1. GTDB lineage: Bacteria > Actinomycetota > Rubrobacteria > Rubrobacterales > Rubrobacteraceae > Rubrobacter_D. The sequence goes on along the minus strand of JBBPYN010000149.1, from coordinate 9,905 downwards.
GTCCATAAAGCCACGCCGGCCAACACGCCCCCGGCGACGACGCGGTGAAACTGGCGGAACACGATTGGAAGCCTCACGTGACGACCCTCCGAAAGACATTTGAGTCGGTCGTATCCAGATGGATTATACTTGTCTTCGGGAAGTGAGGGCTTAAGATGCTGATCTTGGTCGTCGAGGACGAAGCTGCGATCGCGCGCTTCCTGGAGCGCGGTCTGGGCGCCCACGGCCACAGGGTCGTCTGCGCGTACGACGGGGAGGAGGGGACGCGGCTTGCCGCGGACGAGCCGGTCGACCTGGTCCTCCTGGATATCTCGCTGCCCCGTCTGGATGGCCGCGAGGTGCTCAGGCGCATCCGTCTCAGGCGCCCCGACCTCCCTGTCCTGATGCTCACGGCCCGCGACGACACGCGCAACAAGGTGGGAGCCCTCGACGCGGGGGCCGACGACTACCTGACCAAGCCCTTCGTCTTCGAGGAGCTGCTCGCCCGCGTGCGCGCGCTAACCCGCCGCGCCGGCCAGCCCGAGTCGGCGCAGATACAGACCGACGGCCTCAAAATAGACCTCCTCTCACGCCACGCCTGGCGCGGTGATGAGAAGATAGAGCTCTCCAGCAGGGAGTTCGCCCTGCTTGAATACTTCATGCGCCACTCAGGGCAAGTACTCTCCAGGCAGCAGATCCTCTCCGCCATCTGGGACTACGACTTCGAGCCAGCCTCAAACGTCGTCGACGTGTACGTGCGCCACCTCCGCAGCAAGGTAGATTCTCCCGAGGGGCCCTCCCTTATCCAAACCGTCCGCGGCGCCGGTTACCGGTTCGATCCAGCACCGAATCCCTTGCAGTAAAGTGCCCCACCAGAAAAGTTTCGAGATGAAAGAAATTTCATCCCCGGTTCATCGTGGTTTCACATGCAGTGTATACAATCCGAATATGTAGGCTGCGGGCGGTGATCCTTCACCCGAACATCGTGTCACCGTCGCCGGTGGTCGACTATTATAGAGTCCGGGTGAGGGCGTCTCCTCCTTTCCCTTCTTTTCCCATCGCATCTTCGCCCCCCCGGACTCGCCTCAGGGAACCACGCGGCCTATTCCATCTGGGCATCCTCCTTTCTGTACGTATACTCTTTTGTATGAGGCTCATCGTTGCCGAGAAGCCGTCTGTCGGGCGGGACATAGCTGGCGCCCTGGGGAGGCATAGGAAGGGGAAAGGCGCGCTGGCTGGTGATGGCTGGACCGTTACCTGGGCGCTCGGGCACCTGGCGGAGCTGGCGCCGCCCGACGCCTACGGTGAGGGGTACAAGAAGTGGCGCCTGGAGAGCTTGCCGATATTGCCAGGACGCTTCAAGGTCAGGGTGAACCACAAGACCCGCGAGCAGTTCAACGTCGTGAAGGGCCTGATGAAAGACGCTTCTGTGACGGAGGTCGTCAACGCCTGTGATGCCGGAAGGGAGGGGGAGCTCATCTTCGCCTACCTCTATGGTCTCTCGGGTTGCAACAAGCCCGTGCTGCGGCTTTGGATCTCCTCCCTTACCCACGAGGCGATCCTGGCCGGTTTCGACGCTTTGCGCGATGGCCACTCGATGAAGCCCCTCGAAGATGCGGCGAGGAGCAGGGGGGAGGCCGATTGGATCGTTGGTATGAACGCGACCCGCGCCTACTCGGTCCGCTTCGGCCGCCCAGGCAACGTTCTCTCCGTGGGCCGCGTCCAGACTCCGACCCTGAAACTCCTGGTCGACCGTGAGCGGGAGATAAGGGACTTCAAACCAGAGAAATTCTGGACCGTCCACGCCCGCTTCTCGCGCGAAGGCCGTACCTACGACGGTGTCTGGTTCAAGAACAAGCAGAACCGCCTGCCCGAGAGGGAGGCCGCTGACCGCATCGCGGAGAAGGTGCGAGGCGGTACCGGGACCGTCCGCAAGGCGCAGAAGAAGACGGCGACGGAGAAGCCACCGCTCCTCTACGACCTGACCGAGCTGCAGCGCAATGCCAACGCCCGCTACGGTTTCACGGCAGAGCGCACGTTGCGCGCCGCCCAGGCGCTATACGAGGAGAGAAAGCTCATCACCTACCCGCGCACCTCGAGCCGCTACCTCTCGAAGGACATGGTCGGTGGCCTGAAGAAGCGGGTCGAGGCCGCAGGGGCGCTCTCCGACCTTTCGCCTTTCGCGGAGAAGCTTCTCGGAGGACAGAAGCTCCCGATCAGCAAGCGCATCGTTGACGACTCGAAGGTTACCGACCACCACGCCATCATCCCGACCAATAAGAAGTCTTCTGACGGGCTGCCGCCTGATGAGGCGAAAGTCTACGACCTCGTCGCCAGGCGCTTTCTGGCCGTGTTCTTCCCGGCGGCGCGCTTCGAGAACACGACCGTCGTGACGGAGGTCAAGGAGGAGACGTTCCTCTCTCGCGGGCGCGTCGTGCTTGAAGCGGGTTGGCGGGCACTCTACCCAGATGGGCTCGGGGGGCGGAAGGAAAAAGAGCCGCCCGTATTGCCGCCTATCGAAGTCGGGGAGGGGTGGGCCGTTGCCAAGGTCGGCGTCAAGGAAGGGGAGACCAAGCCGCCCCCGCGCTACTCGGAGTCCGCCCTGCTCGGGGCCATGGAGACGGCGGGCAAGCTCGTCGAAGACGAGGAGCTCAGGCAGCAGATGAAGAATTCGGGTCTGGGGACGCCGGCCACCCGGGCAGCCACCATCGAGCGGCTCATAAGGGTGGGCTACATCGAACGCGAGAAGAAAGCCCTTGTCCCCACGGAGAAAGGAAAATCCTTGATCGGGCTCCTCGGGGAGAGCCCGCTCACCTCAGCAGAGCTCACGGCCAGGTGGGAGGAGCGGCTCGCGAAGATGGAGAAGGGCGCTGAGCGCCGCCCCGACTTCATGGCCGACATAAACGGCTTCACCACAAAGCTCGTCGACGACGTCCGCAGGATGGAAGGGGAGAAGCTGGAGGTGCCCGCCCGCAACCGCGAGCCGCTCGGGGCCTGCCCCAAGTGCGGGGCCCCCGTCGTCGAGACGAAGAAAGCCTACGGCTGTTCGGCGTGGAAGAAGACCGGCTGCGACTTCGCGATCTGGAAACAGGTCTCAGGCAAGCGCCTCAGCGAGGGCCAGGCGAAACAGCTCCTCACCAGGGGCCGCACCGGACAGATGAAAGGATTCAAGAGCAAGGCAGGCAAGCCATACGCCGCGGCGCTCAAGCTCGACGGAGAGCACAGGGTGCGCCTTGACTTTGACAACGCGCGCAATTAGACCAGAGGACCGGTCCCTCGACGTAACTTCGCGGTCTCAGGGGCGAGAGGCTGGCCTCAACAGAACCTGATGTTGCACTAAATTCTCCCAGCGTCAAAGCGATAACGGTTTCTTTCGAGTTGTGCGCTACACTCTCGCGGGTATGAAAACTATTATCGTCGGGGCCGGGTTGGCCGGCCTCACCTGCGCAAAGGTACTCAGGGAACGTGGAGCCGAGGTCGCCGTCTTCGAGGCGTCGGACGGCGTCGGAGGCCGCGTGCGGACCGACGAGCGGGACGGGTTCCTCCTCGACCGTGGCTTCCAGGTGTACTTCACGTCCTATCCGGTCTCGAAGAGGCACCTCGACTACGAGGCGCTAGATTTCAGGGCCTTCGATCCTGGTGCGATCGTCCGCAGGGGATCTGGGCAGAGCATCCTCTCTGACCCCTTGCGCGACCCCAAGGCCCTCGTTCCATCTCTCATCTCCGACGCTGCCACCATCGGGGACAAGATCCGGACGCTAGATCTGGTAGCCAGAACGCCTGCGACGGAGATCAGCGCGGGAGCTGAGAACGGCGGGGCGGATACTTCGACGCTCGAGTATCTGAGGGATGCCGGGCTTTCAGAGAGGTACATAGACTCTTTCTTCAGGCCGTTCTACGGCGGCATAACGCTGAACCGCGAGTTGACTACCAGCGCCCGCGTCCTCCGCTTCACCCTCAGGATGCTCGCCACCGGCCGCACGGTCGTACCAGCCCGCGGGATGGGTGAGATACCGCGCCAGTTAGCTTCCCGGTTGGAGGAAGGCACGATCGAATTGAACAGCCCCGTGGAAACGCTACTGCGCGAAGGGGAGCGGGTTGTTGGTGTCAGGGCCGGTGGAGCGGAGCGCGAGGCCGATGCCGTAGTGGTGGCGACCGACGAGCCGACGGCCGGGAAGCTCACGAGCGAGGCCATGCCCGAGGGGGCTGTGGGGGAGGTGTGCATGTACTACGAGACGGATGGGCTTGGAGGTGGAAAGAAGATCCTTTTGAACGCCGAGGACGGAGCATTCGTGAACAACGCCGTGGAGATGAGCAACGTCTCCGAGAAGTACGCGCCGCCGGGTCGTCACCTGCTCTCTGCCGTGACGCTCTGTGGCCTGGACCTGCCCGAAGGGGAACTCTACCGCAGGGGCGTCGAGGACCTCAGCCGCTGGTACCCTGGCGCCGACTTCAGGCCGTTGGATCTCTACCGCATCCCTTACGGACAGTTCGCCCAGCCACCTGGCGTCCACGGCAGGCTACCAGAGAACAGGACACTGACGCAGGGGCTCTTCCTCGCGGGCGAGTACACCGAAGATGCTTCCATAAACGGTTCCATGCTCTCGGGGGAGACGGCCGCCGGGGCGGTGCTCGCGTGAGCAACTTAAACGGCGTTCCCGCGCTCAAGATCGAGGACCTCAAGAAGACCTATTCCAACGGGTTTCTCGCGCTCGGCGGGGTCTCGCTCGAGGTGGAGGCAGGTGCGTTCTTCGGGCTGCTTGGGCCAAACGGGGCCGGGAAGACGACGCTCATAAACAGTGTGGTCAGCCTGGCCAGGCCAGACTCCGGCTCGGTCGAGGTGTTCGGGAAAGACGCCTACAGGGAGTTTCGGGAGGCGCGGCGGATGATCGGGGTCTCCCCCCAGGAGGTCAACCTGGACAAGTTCCTGACCGTCCAGGAGACGCTCATCTTCCACGCGGGCTACTACGGGGTGCCGAAGAAGAAGGCCCGCGAGAGGGCCGAGGAACTTCTGGAGCGTTTCGAGCTCGTGGGCAAGCGCGGCGCGCGGACCAACACGCTCTCAGGGGGGCTGAAGCGGCGCGTGCTCTTCGCCAGGGCCCTCATGCACGACCCGAAGGTCCTTTTTCTGGACGAGCCTACGGCTGGGGTCGATGTCGAGTTGCGCTACAAGTTGTGGGGCTACATCAGGGAGCTGAACCGCGGTGGGATGACCATACTGTTGACGACTCACTACTTAGAAGAGGCCGAGGCGCTTTGCGATGAGATCGCGCTGATCAACGGCGGCGACATCGTCGCCCAGGGGAGCAGCGGGGATCTCAAGGAGCATTATGAGGCCAGAAACGTCGAGGAAGTCTACATGAAGGTGATAGGCTATGATCTTAGCTGACAGGACCTTCCAGACGCTGCTCTCGCGTGAGATCCTACGTTTCACGCGGGTCTGGATGCAGACTATCGTGCCGCAGCTCCTTACCTCGCTCCTCTACCTCGTGGTCTTCGGGATCGCGCTCGGCGGTCGCATAAAGCAGATAGAGGGCATCCCGTACCTGGACTACATACTGCCAGGAATCGCCCTGATGAGCCTGATCACCAACTCGCAGATGAACTCGTCCTGGTCCGTCTTCGACGCCAAGCGCGAGCGCTACATAGATGAGGTCCTGATCAGCCCGATGAGCGATTTGCAGATCGCGCTAGCCTACTCTTTAGGCGGCATGCTACGCGGCGTGGTGATGGGGGCAGGGGTCTTCCTCGTAGGGATACCCTTCGTCGGCCTGAACATCCAACACCCGTTGATGCTGACGGTGATAGGGCTTCTCGCTTCCTTCGCGTTTTCTTCCCTTGGCACGATGGTCGGGGCCCTCGCGACCAGGGTAGAGCACATCTCGCTCATCACGAGCGTCATCATCCAGCCGCTGGCGTTCCTTGGTGGTGTCTTCTACTCGGTCGGGATGTTGCCAGGCGTGCTCAGGGTGGTGACGTTCTTCAACCCGATCTTCTACACCGTCGACGCGGCCCGCTACGTGACGCTTGGCGTCTCTGACCTGAACCCCTACCCGACCCTGGGTATGGTCTGCCTCATCGCCGCCATCTGCTTCGGTGGCGCGTGGTGGGCGATAAGCCGTGGCCCGAATCTTCGGTACTAGAACCGCCCCGGGCCCAGAAGTCTGGGCTTTCGTACTGTCCATCCTTGTCTCGTCGCGACTGCTCTTTATGGCGGCCGGCGCCCTGGCGGCGGCTTACCTCCCTGGCGCCGACCCGGCGGGAGACCCGCTGGAGCCGCCTGGCTTCCTGAACTACTGGGCCCACTGGGACGGGGCTTGGTACTCGGAGATAGCCACCCAGGGTTACGGGGCACGCGCCCCGGAATCCACGGCGTTCTTCCCTCTCTACCCCATGCTGGTCAAGTTCGGGAGTAGTCTTCCGGGTGGACAAGCTCTCTGGGGAGTTCTGATCTCGCTCCTTTGCACGGCCTTCGCGCTTTTCTTCGTCTACCGCATCGCCGAGAACCTCTATGGCTTCCGCGCCGCGCGTGTGTCCACGCTGGCCTTCGCCTTCTTCCCGACGGCCTTCTTCCTGAACGCGGTCTACACCGAAGCTCTCTTCCTCGCGCTTACAGCCGGTGCCGTGTGGGCCGCCCGCGTGCGCGGTAACCTCTGGCTCGCCGGGATACTCGGCGCCCTTGCCGCGGCCACAAGGAACCTCGGGGTGCTCCTCCTGATACCACTCTTCTTCGAGTGGCTGCGACGCAGGCGGGAGTTCGGCGTCCGCGGACTCGCTGGCCTGATACTGGTCCCCACAGGACTCATCGGGTATGCGGCCTTCCTGCGCGAGCGGTTCGGGGACCCGCTCGTCTTCGCCCACCAGCAGAGCGCCTACTGGGAGCGCGAGCCGACCAACCCGTTAACGACGCTGGGGAAGGCCTGGCACGACGCAGGGGAGGGAATGAAGTACATCCTCGACCCCTCGACGCTCTTCCTCGACGCCCCTGCAGGACCTTCGCTGGAAGCTTCGAACACGCTGAACCTGGCGTTCCTGATCGTCTTCCTGCTCGTCATGCTCGTCGGCCTCGCCGTGCTGCCGCCTGGGTTTTCAATCTACGCCCTCGTGATCGTCTTACTTCCCGTGCTGACGCCTGCTCCGGAGTTCCCGCTTATGAGCCTGCCCCGCTTCGTTCTCGGAGCGTTTCCGGTGTTCCTGGTTCTTGGCTACCTGCTCTCGCGCAGCAGGTTAGCCCTCGTCCTCTACCTCGCGCTTGGCGGCGGCCTCGGCGTCGCGCTGACCGCGCTGTTCACCACCTGGCGCTGGGTCGCTTAAAGCGGTTAGCGGTCAGCAACCAGCCGTCAGCTCTTGGTTTCTGGCTGAAAACCGCTGTAAGTCATGGCCTTGTCCCGAAGGGCTTCCTCAGTTGCTGAGAATGGTACGGTAAAGATCAGTGGACGATCCTTCTTCGCACTTCCGGCCCGAGGCGGCGCGCTCCTATTCTGGCCTTGCTCGGGGCAAACGCGGTCTCCGAGACGGGGAACGTCCAGGCGTTTGTGGCCATACCGTGGTTCGTCTTGCAGACCACCGGCAGCGCCGCCAGGACGGGAGTGGCCGGCGTGCGGTTACGCCCTGGAGACCGTCGGCCTGCGCCCTACTCTCGCCGGCATCTCCGCCTGCTACCTCGCGGTCGGGCTTCTTTCGTTCCTCATCCCCGCCCTGCGTGAGTTAAATAAACCTCGAGAGTGATCAGCGTTTACACACGACAGCATGGAAGGGTGCTTGCCGCAGTTCGCCTGGAAGGTGTTCCAAATATCACTCATTTGAGTGATGCGTTGTTTGTTTCAGAGGTCTAAGCTACGTCTCTAATGTGACTAGAAGCGGGAAATCCGCTCAGATAGAGGAGGCGATGACCATGCTGGCTGTGCAGGAAGGAGAGGCCACGACGCGTGCGGTGCTGTGCGCCTCCCTGTGCAACTGCCGCTACACACTGCGGGCCGATGGCGACGAGAGGCTCGTCGAAGTGGCCCTCGAGCACTTGAGGCAACAACATCCTGCCGCACCCCTCGTAGAAGAGCGGGTCAGGAGGATCGTCCTTACCCGCGCTTACGATATCGAGTACGCCACGGCGTAGGCAGGGACCCGAACAACCCGTCTACGAGGGGGCCACGCCATGGTTTCGCGTTCGACCCTGATCCGGTGGGGACGGCAGGTGCCGTGACGCTAACCTCTACGGGCAAACACTGCCGCCCCGCCTACCAGGTAGCAGCGCGTACCGCGTCCATCAGTCGCCGCGTCTCATCGATCACCGCGTCGCCGACGGTCGCTCCCGGTTCGCTGAAGATGGGACGTCCGAACTGGACCCGCGCGTCCACGTTGCGTAGGGCCGGGATGAGCATCTGGAGTGTGGCCGCGAGCCACTCGCGGTCGCGTTTGTGGCGGCGCAGGCGGGTCAGGGGGATGCGCGGGGCGGAAGGTGAGATCACACCGCTGACCACCACGGGGACGACGGCGAGACCCGGCGTGAGGCGCGCGAAGAGGTCGGCGCTCGGGGACCAGAGATCTAGCGTCTCCTCGGCGCCTGGCAGTACCGCGGGGTCGGGTTCTATCCTACCCCCTGGGAACGTGAGCACGGCACCGCCACTCCGCAGGTGCCTGGCCGCCGCCCGCACGACCCGCGAGCGTCCCGCGGAGGTCTCATCGACGGTCAGGAGGTAGCGTGAAGTGTTCGGGAGGGCATCGAGGAAGGGACGGTCGGCGGCGATCACACGCAGGTCATCCCTCGGCGCCGCTGCGAAAAGGGCGACTGCGTCAGCGAGGCCTGGATGGTTGGAGACGAGGAGCAGCGGCCCCTCGCGCGGCACGTTGTCCTGACCCTCGATCCTGGCGTCGCGAGACAGCTTCCCAAGCGCCCAGGCACCGCCCGTCCCGAGGCCTGACTCGCCCACTATCCTGTCGTAGGTCAGAACCTGGCGCGCCAGACGTCCGGCCGGTCTTCGTGAGAGAGATTCGAGTACCGCGCGCCCGCGACGTACCCTACCCAGACCGAAGGCGGAGATCACATCGTCTATGCATGATCGCGTGAGACGTTCGAGACGCGCTCCTCGGAAGGAAGACCGCGGAGCTCCCCTAACGCTGCAGGCAGCCGGGAGACGTTGTTCTGGGAGGACCCGCTGACCCTGTACAGATCGTCTACCTCGGGCAATGCGACGTCCGCGAGTCTGTCCGCCATCTGGTGTGCCGCCCTTCCGGTTTTCCTCGCGATGGTTTGGGCGCTTCCACTTCATCTGTTAGTACGCATAGGCCGCAGCCGCGGTTCGGGTCCCACCGCAAGGATACCCTCAGGGTTGCCCTAGCATTATGGGCCGGTCTCGCGCCGTCGCAGTACCTCGACGGCCGAGCCGGCGAGTACGGTACCGTCGAGCCGGACGTGGGGTTTGACGACCTTCACCTTTACGGCATCGACCGCGGGATGGGCGTCGAGCGCGCCCGCGGCGATCCTCTCAGCCAGGGTCTCGACGAGCTGTACGGGCGCACCCTCGACGACGTCACGTGCCATGCGATGAACCTCGCCGTAATCCACGGTCTTCGTCAAGTCGTCCGAGGTTCCCGCTGGCCGCAGGTCGAGGCAAAGCTCGATGCTCACGACGAATGGCTGGCCCAGATCGTGTTCGGCTTGCAGCGTTCCGTGGCGGCCGTGGAAGACCATGTCCGTAAGGAGTATGCGGTCCTCGCTCATCGCCCCTTTTCGCACCCTTCCATCCAAATCAGTATGCCAGACGTACTAACAGGTATGAAGCGGATGCGGGTAGTCTCCCGATCAAGTGTTGGTGGATGGAAGTGGCACTACGCTGAGCAACTCTTCCACCTCCCAGATATGGTCCGTAAGCCCCGCCGCCATCGCCGGTGTGCGCCTCTCTAAGCGCCGCCGATTACCCGCTTTTTCG
>JBBPYN010000148.1:0-43266 GCA_038199875.1 Rubrobacterales bacterium | reverse complement strand
TCCGCCTTCTTCCTCCCCGTCATCTCCGCCGCCGGTCAGGCCGCCCACGGTGTCCTGCGCCTGCTGGGTCGCTCCTCCTGCGGCTTCCTGGGCCTGTCCCGCAACCTGCCCGGCCTGGTCGGTCGCCTGCCCCGCAACCTCTCCAGCCTGATCGGTCGCCTGACCTGCCGCTTCCTGGGCCTGATCGGTCGCCTGTCCGGCGGTGTCCTGCACTTGCTGGGCCGCTCCTTGCGCGACCTCCTGTATCTGCTGCTGGGTCTGCTCGGCGGCTTCGTTCATCGAGTCCTCGACGCCCGCATCCTGAGCCGCCTGATCCATGGAGCTCTCGAGCTCCATGTAGGAGTCGACCATCTCCTGGATCTGGGCCTTCGCGTCGCTGTCGGGGAGTTGCTCGGAATACTGCTCCAGCTGCTCGCGGTAATTCTGGATCTGGCTCTTGACCCTGCCCATTGATTGCCCGTAGAAATCCTGGGCGCTCTGCGTGGCCTGCTCCTGAATCTGCTGCTGAAGGTTCGGTCCTTGGTCTGTCACTTTGTTTCCCTTCTTCTCGTTGATTTTCGATTAACGGTGGGGCCGATCGGAATCAACCCCACCGAACTCGTTACTACGAATGCTACAGGAGGCCACCGGCGAGGCCGCCCCCGCCACCTTCCTCTTCGTCGTCATCTCCTCCAACAAGAGGCAGGCCCTCGGTCACGCCGCCCACGGTGTCCTGCACCTGGTCGACTGGCCCTCCTCCGCCTTCGTCATCTCCTCCAACAACAGGCAGGCCTTCGGTCACGCCGCCCACGGTGTCTTGCACCTGGTCGACAGGCCCTCCTCCGCCTTCCTGCTCGGCTTCCTCTCCCTGCTGGGCTTCTTCTCCCTCTTGGGCTTCGCCTCCCTCTTCGGATTCCCCTCCCTGGGATGAGGACTCTGATGAGGACTCGTCGTAATCCTCGGAGTCGCTTGACTCGACGGTGGTCGTGGTGCTCTCGGGGGGTGCGAGGAGGTCCAGTCTGAGAAGGCCCCCTCCTAGTAGGCCATCCGTGCCCTTTTTCTCCTCGACCGTCGTCGTATCACTGTCCGACCACGAAGAATCTTCGGAGCTGTCCTCCTCCTCGGAGGGCCGGGTCGTGCTCGAGGACGTGGGCCCGGGAGGAAGGGGATTGTCCACTGCGACCTCGTCCATCAGGTTGCCCTCGGGGTCGTATGTGGAGTCCACGACGTTGCCCTCATCGTCGGTGGAGCGCTGGACGGTCATGACGTTGCCCTGATCGTCCTGGGCGCGCAGGACGGTGTTGCCCTCCTCATCGGTGGTGGGTTCGTCCATCGCCTCGAAGCCCTCTGGCAGACTTTCCGCCATCTGTCCGGCCTCGTCTTCGGCTTCTTCGCCTTCCTCGGCCTCGTCCTCGGCAGCCTCCGGCACGAGGTTCTCGTCCAACAGATTGCCCTGCGCATCGAAGATCGAGTCGACGGTTTCGCCCTCGTCGTCGGTCCCGCGCCGGACGATCACGGTGTTGCCCTCGTCGTCCTGGGCCTGCAGAATCGTGTTGCCCTGTTCGTCGGTAAATGGCTGGCCCAACGCCTCGTAGCCCTCGGGCAGGCTCTCGGCCATCTGGCCCGCCACGTCCTGCGCCTCGTCGACCGCCTCTTCGGCCTGGTCGGTCGCCTCTCCGGCGACATCCTGCGCCTGGTCGGCGACCTCTCCGACCTGGTCGGTCGCTTGACCCGCCACCTCTCCGGCTTGATCGGTCGCCTGCCCTGCGGCATCCTGCGCCTGGTCGGCGACCCCACCGACCGTTTCTTGAACCTGGTCGGCGGCCCCATCGGCAGATTCCTCGCCCTGGCCCGAGGCCTCGTCGGCGGATTGCCTCGACTGCTGGGCCGCCTCCTCCGTCGCGTCCTGCACTCCAGCGTCCTGGGCCGCCTGGTCTATGGTGCCCTCGAACTGGGAGTAGGAGTCGGTCATCTCCTGGATCTGGGCCTGCGACTCCTCGGGAAGCTGTTGCATCATGCTTTCGAGCTGGGCGCTGTCGCTCTGCATCTGGCCCTTTATCCTGCCCATTGATTGCCCGAAGAAGTCCTGGGCCTCTTGCAGATACTGATCCTCCTGCGACTGCTGCTGGGCGTTCTGCGTTCCTTCACTCACTTTTTCTCCTTGTCCTCTCTACTCTCGGGTTCTTGCTCTCCGGTCTTTCGTTCCGAACCCTCTAGGCTTGCCTTTACCCTATCTTCATTAGAACTATTCCAAAAACTGGGATCGCTATTAACTACCTCGGTAGCGATTCGCAACCGGACTCCGGCGTTGCGATAGACAACGCCCTCCCGAACCTCATCCGGCAGGTTATGGCGCCTGTTCATCCACACCGAGTTGCGCCTGGTGTTACCCCGGAAGCGCACCTCGGGGTCGGGCACCTTCTCGAAGCGCAACTCGCGCATCCTCACGTCGGCATCGAGCGCGATGTCCGGGTTCTGCGGTTTACCTGTTCCCTCCTTCTTCATTGTCTCAGGAGCCTGTTACGTCCTTGATGGTTATGAGCCCCCCCGAACCCGAGCCTTGGATCGTAGAGAGGTCCAGGCCCAACTGCTCTGCTCTGCGCCTGGCGGCGTTTGTGGCCTTCGGCTCCTCGGCTTCGTCTCCCCCCGCGGCTTGCTGCCCTTGCTGGGTGGCCTGACCGGCGGCTTCCTGTGCCTGGCCTGCTGCCTGCCCAGTGGTGTCCTGCGCTTGCTGGGCCGCTCCGCCCGCAGCATCCTGTGCCTGACCAGCAACCTGTCCTGCTTGATCTGTCGCCTGTCCCGCGGCGTCCTGGGCCTGCTGGGCCACTCCGCCGGCTGCTTCCTGTGCCTGGCCCGCAACCTGTCCGACCTGATCTGTTACTCCCCCTAGGGGGCCTCCGTCTCCCTGGCTTTCTTCGTCCCCGCCGCCGGTGAGCCCGCCGACGGTGTCCTGCACACCCTGGACGGCTTGACCAGCCTGATCCGTTGCCTGACCGGCGGTGTCTTGCGCCTGCTGGGCTGCCCCCCCGGCTGCTTCCTGTGCCTGACCAGCAACCTGTCCTGCCTGGTCCGTCGCCTGTCCCGCGGCGTCCTGGGCCTGCTGGGCCGCACCACCCGCGACATCCTGGGCCTGGCCGGCTGCGTCCTGGGCCTGCTGGGCAGCCTCGTTGGCTGCTCCGTCCTCACCGTCTTCCATCGCCTCGGCCGCCTCTACTACATCGCTGACGATGATACGTCCGTCGCTGCCCGTACCCTCGACCTCGGTGAGGTCAACGCCCCGCTCTTTCGCCTCGCGGCGGGCCGCGTCCGTGGCCTCGATCTCTCCCTGGCGCCTGATCTTATCCGTGTCCAGGTCGGCGACGTTTTGCTGCGCTTCGTTGATGCACTCCTCCATGGAGGAGTAGTTGTCCATCAACTCCTGGAAAAACGCCTGGAAGGCTTCTTCTCGACCCCCTGGGATCTGGTCTGGCAGACCCTCCAGCGTGGCGCGGTTCTCTCTTATGTTCTGTTTGAGCACCTCGGCCGAATCACCGAAGTACTCTTGAGCCAGGTTCATGGTCCGTTGCTGGACCTCGCGCCTGGACTCCTGAATGCCCTGGTTCAGCTTCTCCAAAGCCTCCGTTTGTCTCTCGGTCACGTGCTCTCCTCCCTTTTCGTTACGTCTTGACTTTGCTTCGTTCTCAAACAGCCCTCGCGCCGACCATGTTACCTCTGTCGTCGACTACCCGCTCGAAGGCATTCCCCGACTCATCCCTCACCCGGCTCACGACCCGACCCTCTTCGTCCACGTACTCTTCCTCGGCCTGCAGGTCGCCGAGGTTGCCGACGAGCTCTTCTCCCACGACCTCGCCGTTCTCGTCGACGGTCGTCTCGATGATGTCCCCCAACTCGTCGATCGTGCGCCCCGTCGTCAGGGTTTCTCCGTCGGCGCTCTCGTCGGTTACACCGTCGGACCGCGCCTGACCTTCTTCGACGCTTCCGGCTCCGTCGGCAGCCTCGGCTTCTCCCTCGTCCTGGGCGTCCTGTCCGGCAACGTCATGTGCTCCTTGCGCGGCCTGGTCCGCGGCTTCGCCAGCTTGTTCCGTGGCCTGCTCGGCAGCGTCGCCCACACCTTCGGCAGCCTGACCCGCCGTGTCTCCAACCCCCTGCGCCGCTTCGCCCGCACCTTCGGCGGCCTGTGCCGCGCCCTCTCCAGCCTCCTGGGCAGCCTGGCCGGCACCTTCGCCTACCTGTTGAGTAGCCTGTCCAGCGCCTTCGCCCACCTCTCCGGCGGCCTGACCTGCGCCTTCGCCCACCTGTTGGGTGGCCTGGCCAGCACCCTCACCGACATCCTCTACCGCCGATTGGGCCCCTGAGCCCACGTCCTCAACGGCCTCGCCGGTGCTCTCTACCGCTTCACCTGCGCCGGAGCCCACGTCTTCGACGGCTTCTCCCGTGCTCTCGACGGCTTCTCCCGCGCCTTCACCCACGTCCTCCACGGCCGAACCGGCACCAGAACCCACGTCTTCTACCGCGGAGCTTGCCCCTTCGCCAACGTCCTCGACCGCGGAACCAGCGCCCTCGCCAACGTCTTCAACGGCGGAACCGGTGCCGGAGCCAATGTCGGCCACCGCCTGGTTGGCCCCCTCGCCCACCAGGTCGCCCGTACCGGAACCGATTTCTGCGACGGCCTCGTTGGCTCCCTCGCCGACCAGCTGGCCCGCCCCTTCACCGACGTCCTCGACGGCGGAGTTGACTCCTTCGCCCACAAGTTGGCCTGCGCCTTCGCCAACATCTTCGACTGCGGAGCCGACGCTCTCGACCAGCTTCTCGACGATCTGCGGGTTGCGGTCTATGGTTGTGAGTACCCTGTCTATTATTGCGGTGACGTTGTCTAATCTGACCTTCAGGAGCGCCTGGGCTTCGACGCCTTTGATCACGAGCTTGACCCTGCCGAGGTAGGCGTCGACCCCAACGGAGAGCTCGACCAGATCCAACACCTTCGCGAAGAGGTTGACCTTGGCCCTCAGGTCGTTTAGCTCGAAGTTGATCTCATCTACCTTGACCACGGGCACGTCGAGCAGCACGTCGGGGATCTTGCCGTTCATCACGGCGTCGTCCTCGTCGTACTCCAGCGTGTAGTCCGCGTACACTTTCTCGGGGATCGTCTGGTCGCCTGGTATGTTACTCGCGAAGCGGTACTCTTCGGCCTTCTGGACCGAGGTGCGGGGATCGTTCTTCCTGACGGGGGCGTTGTCGTCTACTTCAGCCATCTCCTGACGCATCTCTGCCTGTTCGGTCGGGTTCTGCTCGTGCCGATCAGACTCGGACGGCTGTCCGCCCTGCTGCTGCGCATCCTGCGCTTGTTGTGTACCCGACTCCTCGGATGCCATTCTTCTTATCTCCCCTGAAATATCAGTGTTTCATGATGTTGCTTATATGCCACCACGCAGACCGGTGCAAACCTGTCTGTGATCCGACCCACTGTCTATCTACGTAGTCTTGTGGTCTGCATTCACCATTAGATTAGATACCGGAGTGGGGCCGGTGGTTACACGAATTTCCTGTACACCCCTATGTTGGAGGTGTCGCGAACACCGAGAGCCTCTTTGAGTTCGTTTAAGCTGGCGCCCCGGCGCAGCAACCCGATGGCGAAGGTGTGGCGGAGGTTCATCGGGGAGACGCGCCACAGCCCGACCTGGTCGCAGCGCTTCCAGATGGCGTTCTGCAGCGTCTTGGAGGTCGTGACGGGGCGGGCTGCGCGGGCGACGATGAGCTCAGGCGTCTCGTCGTCGCGCATCCTCAGGTAGCGGAGGACGGCCTCTACCGTCTCCCCGGAGAGGCGCCGGACACGCGGGGCGAGGTGGGAGCCAGGACCGCCGAGGTGCGC
This sequence comes from Rubrobacterales bacterium, assembly GCA_038199875.1. Lineage (GTDB taxonomy): Bacteria > Actinomycetota > Rubrobacteria > Rubrobacterales > Rubrobacteraceae > Rubrobacter_D. Next base: position 37,418 of record JBBPYN010000148.1, on the reverse strand, counting down.
CTGGGCGGCTTCAAGGTCGACGTCGCTCTTCAGGAGGGCTCGGATCTCACTTACCGTTACCCCCGTGTCGAGCATGAGCCTTATGACCGCGGCGTCACGGGCGTCGTCGCGGGCATTCAGCGGGAAGGAGAGGAGGTGATCGGCCTCATCTTTCTCGAGGAACACTATCTGCTGGTCGAGCGGCTGGTGCATCGGTTCGATCGGGTCGAAGTCCAGGTCGGCGTCAGTGGAGGTCCTTACCCAGTCGAGGAACCTCCTTACGGCGGCGTCCTTGCGGTAGACGGTAAAGCGCTTGCGGTTCTCTCCGAGGAGATGGTTGCGGAACTCCATCACCGTGCCTACGCCGACGTCGCCGATCTCGGTCACGTCCCGACCTCTGAGGAAACTGGCGAACCCGCGCAAGTCGGCCACGTAGAACTCGGCCGTGCGGGGGCTCGTGCCCGGGTCCTCAGAGAGGTGGGCTTCGAAGGCTTCGATCAGGCCGCCTATCTTCACGCTTACCATTCTAACGGCAAATCGGGGCCGCTTGGTATACTCTCGGTGGGTGATCGGTATCTCAAAAGCCTCGTTCCTGCTTGTCTCGCTGGCGATCCTGCTCGTCCTCATGGTCCTTCCCGTCCTTCCCGAGAAGGAGACGGCCTCGGCGAAGCTCAAAACGACCACGGCCGAGAGCACGGGCACGCTGCTCGGTGAGAACTCCCCTGATCTGAATCCTCCCGAGGAGGCTCCATCCGCTCCCTCGGACATCTCTTCGACGGGCGAAAACGTCTCGTCGGCCATGAAGATCACGGTGCCGAGGCTCGGCCTGAAGGACGTGGCCGTGCCGACCGGCTCGAGGCAGGCGGAGCTCGACAAGCAGGGCATACTCCACCTGCGTGGCAGCGGTCTGCCCTGGATAGCAGACTCGAACACGTTTATCACGGGGCACGCCCTCGGCTTCCCCTGGACCAGGGTGCCATACGCTTTCTACAAACTCGACAAGATGAAGCCGGGGGATGAGATCCTGGTAGATGACAAAGAGGGACATAAGTACACGTTCGTGGTCTACGACCTCCTGACCGTCGAGCCAGGAGATATCTGGGTGACCTACCCCGTAGAAGGCAAGACGGTCATCTCGCTTCAGAGTTGCACCCCCATCCCATCCTTCGAGAACCGCCTGATCGTACGCGGCGAGCTGGTGTCTTAGCACGCTCAGGCTCCGCCTACGCTTGTCAGCGCGCGCTTCGGGATGTTCTATGAAAAGCTCTAGCGTGGCTTGTGGAGGAAGTGGCGTTCGACGGCGTCGTGGGCGGCGTTGATCTCAGAGGTGACGCGCTCGGCGCGGGTGCGCTTCTCAGGGTCGGAGAAACGGTCTGGGTGGAAGCGCTTGACCAGTTCCCTGCGCTTCCTGTCCACCTCTTCCATGGTGGCCCCTGGGGCGAGGCCCAGCCTGTTGTAGGCGGCCAGGACGTTGGGCGGGTACCTCAGCGGGGTGAAGGTGGTGGCCGCAGACCGCCACCCCGAGGTCCTGTCCTGCGAACGGCTTGTGCCTTCGCCGTATTCTGTGGACGCCTCTTCGGCGATGCGGCGCTCTTCCGCCTTGCGCCACTCCTCGGAGGCGCCCTTCCAGGCTGCCTCGAAAGCCCCTCTCAGGGCCTCGCTGCGCTCGCGCCCTGTACGCAGCCTCTCGCGGAAGCGCTCGTCTTCCTGCAGGCTGGAGACGAAACCCTGGGCGAGACGTCCCAGACGGCGCGGGATGCTCACTGTTCCTTGTTGTCCCCTGGTTCCAGGTAATCCTCAGAATCGGAGAGCGGGCCAGGACGCCTGAGAACACGGGTATCGTCTTCCTCCTCCTCGATGCCCTCCATGATCTGGGTCTCTTCACCGGCGGCGGGGTCGGCGGGGGTTTCGACGGCCTCTTCCTCCGGCAGGTCGAAGAACTCGCGCACCAGGTCTATGTTGTCTAGGCCGGTCTCGGCAGCCTGGATCTTTCTCTCCTCCTCGGAGACGCCGAAGTTCCTTGCCTCGCGCGCCTTGCGTATCTCGTCTTCGAGGTTCCGGATCACCTCTTCCGTCTCGTCCTTGAGTTGCTGTATGCGGCCCTCGCCGAGGTCTATCTCGGAGTTGAGCCTCGACTCCCTGGCCCTCGTCGAGGACTCGAGCTCGGCGATGTCTATACCCGCCGCCTCGAGCGTACCCCGCACGATGCGCACGGCCGAAAGCCGCGGCACCTCGGGCGGTAGGTTCTTGATGACCTCGGCGGCCCGCTCGACGGTGAACCCGTGCGCCGCGCCCCCCGGCTCGCCCATCCCTGAAGTACCCGTACCGACCTCCTCGGCTGAGTAGATAGCCGTCCCCTCACCCTCCGTGCTCCCCGCGAACACCCTGGAGAAAAAGCTCTGCCGCGTAGTGCTGCGATCGTCGTTCATCTCGTCGATATCCTTTCCGTAGCGGGTAGGGTTTCGACGCGCCGCGTCACCTCGTCGAGCCCGCGGCGGAAGTAGGCGATCCGCTCTTTGAGCCGCGCGAGGCCGGGGTCTTGCGGCCCCGAGATGAGGCTGTCGTCCAGTGCCAGGAGTTCTCCGCGCAGGTTACCAAGCAGGCTCTCGGCGCTCTCGAGCTGGGCGTTGATCATGCTGATGCCGCCGAGCACGTCCCCGTAGCCGGCGAGCTCGCCGCGACGCCCCTGCAGCGCACTCTCGAACGTCGCCCGCATCGGCGACTCTTGCTCCAACCCCGCGAGATCCCTCTCCAGTTCCTCTATGCGTCCGGAGATCGAACGCCGGTCCACGCTCTCCAGATGCCGCCTGAGCGCAGCCCTCCGGCGCGCCAGCCGCGCCGCGCCCTCGACCTCGCCGACGATGGTAAAGATGTCCTCGTCCAGAAGGGGCTTGCACTCCTCGGGCAGAAGGTCCCAGCTCTCTAGCAGCCCGTCCTGCAAAGCCGCAAGTCGCTTCATCTGGGACGCCGCGATGCGGTCCTCCCTCGCGACCCTGCCGAGTTCCCCCCTGTTCTGCCGCACCCGGCTCAGAAGCTCCCTGCGCGCGTTCTCGCGCCTGTCGAGCAGCCGCCGGCCCGCGGCGAAGGCTCCGATGCCAAGCAGACCAGCAAGTATATAGTGTGCTTCGAAGGCCGCAATCGCACCAATTCCTGCAAACGAAGCGAAAGGGGCTGCGCGTACCATGAGGCGCCGCGAGATGTCTCGCTTCCTCACGGCCAGGCTACCCACGCGGTCCCTCCTCGGTCTCTTCGGCCTGAGGCTCAGCCGTCTCCTCGGCCGGGGCGGCTTCGATCTTCTCGGGCTCACGCAGTCCCATCTGGACCTCCATCATCTCGAGCTCCTGCTCGGCATCGAGTCGTTTGATGTCGATCTCGGCCGCCGCTATCTGGCGCTCGGTATCGCTCGTGCCGAGCTCGCCGATGGCCTCGGCCTCGTAGGAGGTCTGGCGGATCGACTGCCTCGCCTTGTCGAGGTCGCGCGAGGAGTCGGAGAGTGAGATGTTGGAGCGGGCCTCGTTGGCGGTCCTCAGGGCGCGGGAGCGCTGGTGCTCCTCCATGAGCGCGGCCCGCTCGCGCACCACGTCGTTGTAGCGACGCTCCTGGTCCCTGAAGGCCTGCTCCAGCTCCTGGGAGTTCTTGCGGGCCTCCCCGAGACGCGCCTCGATGTCTGCGAGGCCCGTCTGGGCCTCCTGCTTCTGCTGGACGACCTCGATCGCGGCCTCCCGCTGGCCCCTGCCCGCGAGCTCGCGGGCCTGGCGCTCCTTGACGGCCAGGGTCTTCTGCTTCGGCACCGCGTCAATGGAGAGCATCTTCTCGTAGGCCATCGTGCGCGCCGCCGCAACCTGAAGCTTCTTCAGGTTCTCGAGTTCGTCCTGGACGGCGTTCTCAAGCAGTATCTCGGGGTTGCGCTGCTCGACCCCGGAGAGAAACCTCCCGAAGAAACCGCGAATGGCCCTTGTAAATCTTCCCATCTGTGCCGTCCACCCCCGGCAGTCGTCACGCCAGCAAAGTACATCGTGGATTATATCATCGGTACGCGAAACTCCCGCAGGAGGTTTCAGCCCACTCCGGCTTCGCCCACGCTTTCAGCCGTTAGCCTGAGCGTGCTGCACGGGCTGCGGTGCCCTGCGGCGAGCCTCTGCCGGCCAGGACGATGGCGCTGGATGACTCGACCTCGAAGGCGGCTTCTAGTGCCCTTCCGGCTGAGATCAGGAGGTCTTCGGCGGAGCGGGCGTCGCGCGGGTAGATAGCAGCCCCCGCCCTTGTATCCCGCGCACCTAGAGAGCTCGCGGCCGCAAGGGCGCGCCTCGCCGCGCTCTCTACACCACCCTCGTCCACCCCGCTTACGACCACCCCGAAGAGGTTTCCCTCCCCGAGGAGCACGGGCTCCCCGATGCGCGACCATACCCTCTCGAGTAGGACCTCCATGGCCTCCATGTCGCCTCCTGGGTCGACCAGGATCACGGCGACTGGCACACCCTTGCGGGCCGAGAGCTCCTCCTCGACCCGCTCGAGCAGCACGGACCCGTCATCGTCCGTCGCGTAGTCCTCCGCGAGGGTGGCTGGGAACACGCTCCTCGCCAGATAGGTCAAGAACAAACCCGTCAGGCCAACGGCGGCGAACCTGTAGAAGACGAGCGAGGCGATCTCCTGTCCCGTCCCTTCTTCCAGAAGACCTGGCAGCATCGCCAGGGCGTAGCAGAACAACACGGCGGCTAGCACCGCTAGCACCAACCGCCACGATCCATGCAGCGTCGATGCCAGAAGCAGCGGGAAGAACATTACGTAGAGCTCACTCGATACGCCACCGGAGAAGAAAACCATCATGGCCAACACGGCCGCGTAAAGAGCGTAGACCGAGCCGCACATGCCGGCTGTGAACTGCTCGGCGGGCAGCAACGGGATCACGACCGCCGCCGTGATGATACCTACGGAGGAGACCAGGTAGAGCAGGATGTAGGAGACGGCCGGCTCGTAGGAGACCGTGTGCACGAGCAGCAACGAGGCGACCATCAGGGCCAGGAGCAGGAACGAAAAAGCCTTCAGGCTCCGGGCGTTTCGACCGAGATCTGTTCTGCCGCCCACGCCGAAGTATCATACGCACATGTGCTCATGCCTGCCACCGGAGGACTAACCATGGAGGAAGCGAACGACCGCTCCGATAACCCTTACACGCAGTTGGAGGGCTACAGCGTCAAAGACGCCTCGGGAGAGAAGGTCGGGGAGATCGAAGACACCGTCTACGACGCCCCGAGCGACGTGCTGAAGTACGTCGTGGTCAGGGGACGTGCCATCCCCGCCGACCAGATCACAGTAGACGCCGAAGAGCAGAGCGTCTCGGTCCCCTACGATGCGGCGACCATAGAGTCAGCGCCGAAGATGGAGGAAACGTCGGGGGCCTTCGACGACACCGTCCGCGAACACTTTGAGTAGCACGCTACGGCCTTGCGGCCTACGCTTGTCAGCACGCTCAGGCTATAAGCCTTCGCTTGTCAGCAACGCTTCGGCCTTACAGGCCTCGCTTTCAGCTTTTTGGGTTCGTGGATTTGGCGGACCGATTTGGATCTGGGAGGAAACGTGAAGGAGGGCCCGGGTGTTTGTCCGGGCCCTCCTCTTTTTCGTTAGACCGGGTCTGGGGGGTTACCGGATCTCGACTCGTTCGCAGTTGTCTTTGATGATGTCGGCCTCGTCGGCGTAGACGGTGTCCTTACCGGCGCCGCAGTTCACCACGTCCTCGACGGCGGGGACGTCCCTCGACTGGATGGTGTCGTCGCCACCGCCGGCGTTGAAGTGGTCTAGTGAGGCATCGCCGCCCTGTCCGATCAGGTTGTCCACGCCGCTACCGCCGTAGACGGTGTCCTTTCCGAGTCCGTCGCCGAGCTCGTCGCGGCCCCTGCCGCCCTTGACGAGGTCGCTACCGGCGCCGCCGTTGATCTGGTCGCCGCCCCCGAGGCCGGAGATCTGCTCCGCCTTCCCCGTGCCTGAGAGGATGTCGGCGTGGTCGGTGCCGGTGATCGTGTCTTCGAAGGCCGCCAGGGCCACTCCGGAAGAGAACACCACCATGAGGGCCGCTGCCGCCAGTATCATCGCTGTCCGCCTCATCCGTGTCCCCTTTCTCGTCTATCCCTTCGGTCTACAACAAGTACTCTAAGGGGAACGTGTAACGGCACGGCTACAGACGAATAAATGTTCGGCCACGGTCCTATAACGTTTCGGTAACGGTCTGCCGGCACAGGGGGCCTGGTTCGGGCTCAGGCTTCCCTTGGGAGCGCGGGAGTCCGTGCGTATAATTCCTGCGTGGCCGGAGGCGTGGACGTTCGTGGAAGGATGGAAGACCTGCGCGAGCAGGTCCGCTACCACAACCGCCGCTACCACGTCGAGGACGCGCCCGAGATCTCCGACGCCGAGTACGACGCCCTCTACAGGGAGCTCGAGGCGCTCGAGGGTGAGCACCCTGAGCTAGTCACCCCGGATTCGCCGACCCAGAGGGTAGGCGGCGAACCCATCGAGGGGTTCGAGGAGGTCAGGCACTCGGTTCCAATGCTCTCCCTCGCGAACGCCCGCAAGGTGGAAGACCTGAGGGAGTGGGACGCCCGCGTGCGGCGCCTGCTCGGGGAGGACGAGTCCCCGCGCTACGTCACCGAACGGAAGATAGACGGCCTCGCCGTCTCGCTGCGCTACGAAAACGGACGCTTCGCCCGCGGCGCGACGCGCGGCAACGGCGCCGTCGGCGAGGACGTAACGGCCAACCTCGGTACCGTTCGCTCCATCCCGGATCGGCTCGAGGACGGACCGCCCCGGGTGATCGAACCCAGGGGCGAGGTGTACATGACGCTCGAGGATTTCGGGAAGCTAAACCGGAGGCAGGAAGAAGAGGGGAAACCCCCTTTCGCCAACCCGCGCAACGCAGCAGCAGGGGCCATCCGGCAGCTTGACTCCAGGATCACGGCCAGAAGACCGCTCAAGATCTACCTCTACGGCATCGGCGAGGGCGGCGAGGGTTTCGAGAGCCACTCAGGGATGCTGGACAGGTTGAAGGACTACGGCCTGCGGGCGAACCCGCACAAGCTGCACGACTCCATAGAATCGGTCGTGGAAGAGTGCCTCGAGGCGGCCAGCCAGCGCGAGTCGCTCCCCTATCAGATCGACGGGGTCGTCGTGAAGGTAGATTCCCGCGAGCAGCAACTGGCCCTCGGCTCCGTGGCAAGGGCCCCGCGCTGGGCCATCGCGTACAAGTTCGAGCCGCTAGCAGGAAGAACCAGATTGCAAGACATTCACGTCAAGGTGGGCAGGACAGGCGCGCTGACGCCGCAGGCCGTGCTCGAGCCTGTGAACGTAGGCGGGGTCGTGATCTCACGCGCCACTTTGCACAACGAGGACTACGTCAAGGAGAAAGGAATCCTCGTAGGCGATACGGTCATCGTAGAACGGGCTGGCGATGTGATCCCACAGGTCGTCAAGGCCGTGACGGAGGAACGCACGGGCGACGAGTACGCCTTCGAGATGCCAGCCCGTTGTCCCGTCTGCAACGAGCCGGTCTCGCGCCCCGAGGGCGAGGCGGTCACGCGCTGCGTAAACGCCAGTTGCCCCGCGCAGGCGCTGGAGCACATCACCCACTGGTCCTCGAAGTCAGCCATGGATATAGACGGCCTTGGCGAGAAGCTCGCCACCAGGCTCTTCGACCTCGGCTTCATAAAGGACGTAGCAGACGTCTACGACCTCGAACCCGAGCAGCTCGTCCCGCTAGAGGGGTTCGGGGAGAAGAGCGCACAGAACCTGATAGGCTCGATCCGTCAGAGCAAGGATAGGCCGTTCTCCCGCGTCCTCTACGCCCTCGGCATCAGGCACGTCGGGTCGGTTACGGCTGACCTTATCGCCGCACGCTTCGGCGGGGAGGACCTGATGCGCGGCGTCGATGTAGAGCAACTGACCGAGATCGACGGCGTCGGAGAGGTCGTCGCCCGCGCCGTCGCAGAATACTTCGGCCTCGAGGACAATAGCGACCTCGTAAGACGCCTCATGCAGCGTGGCCTCGACTTCGGGCGTGAAGAAGGCGGACCTTCTGAGGGACCGCTCGCCGGCAAGCGCGTCGTCATAACTGGAACCCTTGACCGACCCCGCAGCTACTACGTCGAGCGGCTTGAGGCGGCAGGGGGTACCTTCACCTCCTCCGTCAGCAAGAACACGGACTACGTTCTCGCCGGCGAGGAGGCTGGCTCGAAACTGGAGAGGGCCAGGGAACTCGGCGTTCCAATCCTCGACGGGGACGGGTTCGAAGAGTTGCTCTCTTCCTAGTGGATTCCCGCTTTCGCGGGAATGACTGATGATGGGGCCTCGGGAATTACGGATACGGAGAAATCCTGAAACCTGTAGATGGGCGCAGCGAGGGCGGTTCGCGAACCGCCCCTACATGTGAACCGCTCTTGCTGTGGTCAGATCAGCCCGGCGCGCGGTACGCCGGAGAGGAGTTCCTGCGCCTGCTCTTCGTCCAGCTCGGAGAGGGGCGGCCTTAGGTTGCGCCATGCCTCGTCGCCGGTAAGGTCGGCCATGAGGACTTTGAGGGCCGGTATCACAGGGTACGCTTCGATCGACCCTCGGAGCTCGCTCAAGCGCTCTTGCAGGGCTTCCGCCTCGTCGTCTCGTTCTGCCGCGTGCGCGTCGTGTACCCGGCGTGCGAGGCGGGAGGTTACGTTGACGGTGGCCGAGATGCAGCCCTCGCCGCCGCTGCGCAGTGTTTCGAGAAGGAGGGTCTCGGTTCCGGCGAGGACGGAGAAGCCCGGGAATTTGCCGCACAGGGTCATGATGCGTTCTCTGTCGCCGGAGCTGTCTTTCGTACCGGCGATCGCTCCCGGGTAAGCCTCGATGAGGCGTGAGATCAAGGGCAGACCGAGATCTATGTTCGTCATCTGCGGGATGTGGTAGAGGTAGAGCCGCAGGCGGTCGTCACCGACACGCTCGACGACCTCGGCGAAGTAACGGAACAGGCCGTCGTCCCCCACGTTCTTGTAGTAGAAAGGCGGTAGCACGAGCACGCCATTGGCGCCTGCCTCGAGCGCCGCGCGACTCAGGCGGACGGTGTCGGTGAGGGCACACGACCCCGTCCCTGGCAACAACGTCCCCGCGGGAACACCGCTTTCGAGCAACGCCTCTAGCGCCGCGAGCCGCTCATCGACGGACAGTGAGTTGGCCTCGCCCGTCGTCCCGAAGACCGAGAGACCGTGGCAGCCCGCAGCGAGCAGCCTCTGGCAGTGTGCGGCGAAGGCCGCATGGTCGGGCCTCAGGTCCCCATCCATCGGGGTGAGTACGGCCGCCAGAACACCCTTCGGTCCCGCTCCATTCTCTTCGCGACCCATGATCCCCTCCCCGTCGATCCAACACCCTCTGGTCTAGCGATCGCTCCGCGTGACGTACGAAGCAGCCCCCCCGTCGAACCCGTACTGAACCATACCGAATTAGAGTAATTGCTCTTGACAACGCCAGAGCCTCGTTCTAGACTGCTCTAGAGTATTTACTCTAGAAAGGAGATCTTATGGCGAGGAGGGAGACGCGGGAGAGGGTGTTGGAAGCGGCGATTCGGTTGTTCAACGAGCGGGGGACTGCGGCGGTCTCGACGAACCACGTGGCTGAGGGGGCTGGGATCAGCCCTGGAAACCTCTACTACTACTTCCGCAACAAGGAGGCGATCATAAGGGCGATCTTCGATCGCATGGACGCTTACTGGAAGGAATCTTACGCGCTTGGGAATGGCGCAGATCCCTCCGTCGAGGACCTGCGCGCCATGGTGGAAGATACCTTTTCGGGCCTCTGGGAGTACCGCTTCTTCTACAGGGAGCTGGGGGCTCTTACGCGCCGCGATCCCGAGCTCGCGGCACGCTACAGGAAGCTCCGCGAGCGGGGCATCGCAGATACCGAAGTCCTGCTGCTGGCCTTCCTCGAGGCCGGGGTGCTGGCAGGGCCTGAAGACCCGGTCGCCCTCTCGAGGTTGGCTAAGACCTTGATGCTGGTCGCCGAGTTCTGGATGCCCTTCGAGGAGACGGGCTCTGAGGCGTTGGAGCACGAGCCGTCGCGCGAGGGAGTCGAACTCATGATGCAGGTTCTCGAGCCTTACCTGGCAGTCGGGGAGCCCGCAGGAGTAGCCGGTCTGGAGGCCGGGATCGAAGAACATGCACGCAAAGGAGGCGGACGATGAGTGGCGGACGGTTCTTCCTGTATTGGATGCTCGCCTTTTTGGGATTTCCCCTGGGTGGCATCTTGGCAGTCCTGGTGGTGGGGTTGGTGGAAGGTGTACTCTTTGCCGCGCTCGCAGGCGCGTTGGCGGGATCGGTGATCGGGGCTGCGCAGTTCCTGGCGCTACGCGGGCGCCTTGCGGTGGGACCTGGTTGGATCCTCGCGACCGCGTTCGGCCTCGGATTGGGCAACGCCATTGGCGCGGCGTTGACCGGCGCGGGCACGAGCATAGGAGCTCTTATCGTCACCGGCATAGCTGCAGGCACGGCTGTGGGGATTTCCCAGTGGGCGCTCCTGAGGCGGCGCGTGGCGGCAGCGATCCTGTGGCCACCCGTCGTGGCTGCTGCGTGGCCGATCGGCTGGACCGTGACGTGGTCCATCGGCGTGGACGTGGAGCGCGGTTACGCCGTGTTCGGTGCCAGCAGGGCGCTGGTCTTCGCCGCGATCACCGGCGCATCAATGTTGCTCCTCACCCGCCGTTAGGAAGATCGCAGGGTCTTGGCTCGATAGACAGAGAGGACAGAGATGACCGAGAACGAAGGGTCGAACGCGGGCGGGGAACTTCACGTGGTGTTCGGCACGGGGCCTGTGGGACTGGCGGTGGCCGACGAACTGTCGGGGCGTGGCAGGCGCGTCAGAATGGTCAACCGCAGCGGCCAGGCCCCTGCGCCCGAAGGCGCTGAGGTCGTTGGCGGCGACGCCGCGGACAAGGCCTTCGCCAGAGAGGCAAGCGCGGGGGCGGCTGTAGTCTACTTCGCCCTCAATCCGCCCTACCACAAGTGGCCCGAGCTCTTTCCAGCCCTGCAGGAAGGCGTGTTGGAGGGAGCTGCATGGGCAGGGGCCCGGCTCGTGGCGATGGAGAACGTCTACATGTACGGACCCACTGGTGGGAGGCCGCTGACCGAGGACTTGCCCTACGCCGCCGAGACGCGCAAGGGAGAGGTGCGTGCCAGGATGTCGCGCGACCTCTTCGCAGCCCACGAGGCCGGCAAGGTGCTGGTGACGGCGGGCAGGGCCTCAGACTTCTTCGGCCCGCGGGTCACAGACTCGGCGGCTGGCGCGTCCGTCTTCGGGCGGGCGGTCGCCGGCAAGGCGGCGCAGGTCGCCGGCGACCCGGACCTTCCGCACACCTACACCTACGCGCCAGATATCGGCAGGGGACTGGTAACCCTCGGGGAGCGCGAGGATGCCTTTGGCCGGGCCTGGCACCTGCCGGGTCCCGAGACCGTCTCAACACGCCGCTTCGTCGAGGTGGTCTTCGGGGAGACCGGGGGCGAGTTCAAGATGCAGCGGGCGCCGAGGATCTTGTTCCGGGCCATGGGGCTCTTCGACCCTGCCATGCGCGAGATGGTCGAGATGCTCTACGAGTTCGAGGAGCCCTTCATCGTCGACCATTCCGCCTTCACAGAGGCCTTCGGTGACCACGCCACCCCCCTCGACGAGGCCGTTCGGGAGACCGTGCGATGGTACCGCTCACAGTAAACCAAGAGGGAGTGGGGGATCATTCGTTCCTTGGGAGGCTGGATGGGGGTTTGGGGTGAGGGAGGTTTTCGGGTACGGTCTTCCTGACCTTGTAGACCACCACGGAGGCGCCGTCGAAGCGCTCGTAGTCGACCGGCTGGAAGTTTCTCTGCAGCATGGAGATCATCTGCCTGTCAGGCTCGGTCAGGGAGATGAAGTGGAAGACCTCGCGGTAGTCTCCCTCCTTTACCCTCTTCTCGACCTTCGGGAAGTCCTTCGCCGTGCAGGCTTGTACGTCGTTTGTGCCTCCGGTCTTTTCGGCCTGCAGGTAGTAGTCGAGCCTGTCGTCGGCGTCGCAGCGGATAATGAGCGTGGCTTTGTCTTCGTGGCCTACCACGTAGGAGGCAGCCTCGCGGACCTGTTCCTTGGTCGGGGTGGAGTAGTAGTCCATCGAGAAGAGCAGGTAGGCGAGGCAGGCGGCGGCCAGCCCGACGGCCACGGTTCCCTGGAAGACACCAGATGCCCTACCCGAGAACGCGCGGGTTACGGAGCGGGCGACGAGGAGGTAGACGGCGGGAAGTGAGATCAGGAGGTTCCTGTCGGTAAGCACCTCACTGAAAGATTGCGAGAGGACGTAAGCGGCGACGAAGGGTGCGAGTGCCCAGGCCGCGAGCAGCAAGCCGGGCGGGACTCCGCCGCCCTTGCGGCGGGGCCTCAGGTCATCCCAACCACGGAGCAGGAGGAAGGCGAGCAGCGTCCACGCGGCTAGCGCGAGCAACCACGAGCGGCCGAAGAGGAACTCGAAGTAGTCGGGCAGGGCCTGCAAGGTAGGCTCCCCGGTTATCGCCCCGGCGTGCTGGAACTGGTAGATCATACCTGGCAGCCAGAGCAAATAGGCGAGGACCACGGGGACGTAGAGGAGCGAGCATTTCGGCAGCGTACCGCGGGCGAGAGCCGCCAGCGCGGTGCCCTGCAACACTACGAGGAGCAGCCCGAAGTAGTGGAGGTAGGCGCAGAGTACGGCACAGACGACGTAAAGGGCGGCCTCCCTTCCCGGCAGTTCCCCGCGGTAGCGAAGTCCTACCATGACGTCCCACCAGAAATACGCGGTCAGGATGGAGAGCAGGATCAGCATCGAGTAAGGGCGGGCCTCCTGGCTGTAGTAGATAGGAGCCCAGAGAACCGCGACGAAGAGCGCCGCCATCAACCCCTCGCGCTCGGAGTAGAGCCTCTTGCCGAGGAGGTAGATCGCCGGTATACACAACCACCCCGCTAGGGCGGAAGGAAACCTCAAAGCCCACTCCGAATCGCCAAAGATCCACTGCCAGAGGTGGAGTATCAGGAAGTAAAGGGGAGGTTGGGTGTCGCCCCTGATGACCCGGCCGACCGTATCTCGTTGGCTGAAGTCCCAGCTCGCCAACTCGTCGGCCCACAGCGACTGGACGCCCAGGCCGTAGAACCTTAGCGCCGCGCCGAGGAGCATGATCGCCAGCAGAGCAAGGAGATCCCACCTCTCGTATAAGAGAGGGAGGGCGGCCCCGCGGCTATAGCCACGCTTCAGTAAGCGGGACCCCTTCTTGCTCATCTCCCTCCAAGTAGTAGACCTGATGGGATGTTAAACATGTTCTCATGGTGCATCAATGTCTTGCTCGGCCTGGGGTACTGTGGCCCTTCGCGAATGACCACAACACCTGTACGTGTTACCACCATAGAACCCAATGGTTGGTAGTCTGTAGATCTAGTAGAACAATGGAGGTGTAAGACTGATGGACAGGGAAAAAACAGGAGAGAGCGCAGGCAGAACGTCTCCGGCCGAAGCCGCGCCGTCGTGTTGCGCGCCTGCCAGGCCGGGTTCGGAGGGGTCTTCCGAAAGACCTCGTACCAGGGTACGGAGGGAGGATGCTTCTCTTCGGGGCATGATCCAACTTCCCGGCGGCAGCTTCCTGATGGGCACCGACGACGGCCAGGGGTTCAAGCAGGACGGCGAGGGGCCAGTACGGAAGATCACGCTCGACCCCTTCTACATCTCGCCTTACGCGACCACGAACGCCGAGTTCTCGACGTTCGTGGAGGAGACGGGTTACGAGACGGAGGCCGAGAGGTTCGGGTGGTCTTTCGTGTTCTACCGCTTCCTCTCGGCCAAGGCGAAGAAGAAGGTTATTGGTTCGGTAGACGGCGCTCCCTGGTGGAGGGCGGTCAGGGGGGCCAACTGGAGGCGTCCTGAGGGGCCTGGCTCAGGCATCAAGACCCGCATGAGGCACCCCGTGATCCACATCTCCCACAACGACGCGCTGGCCTACTGCGACTGGGCGGGGAAGAGGCTACCGACCGAGGCCGAGTGGGAGTACGCGGCCAGGGGCGGCCTCGAACAGATGCGCTACCCCTGGGGCGAGACGCTGACCCCTGAAGGCGAGCACCTCTGCAACATCTGGCAGGGGGAGTTCCCGACCAGGAACACCGTCAAAGACGGCTACGCGGGCACGGCGCCCGTGGATTCGTTTGCCCCCAACGGTTTCGGACTCTACAACGTCTCGGGCAACGTGTGGGAGTGGTGCCAGGACTGGTTCTCCGCCACCTTCCACGTCGGCGGTATCAGGAGGAACCCCAAGGGGCCGCCTACGGGCAAGTCAAGGGTCATCCGCGGGGGCTCCTACCTGTGCCACAAGTCATACTGCAACCGCTACAGGGCGGCGGCGCGCAGCTCGAACACCCCGGATAGCTCAACGGGCAACTCCGGCATCCGATGCGCCGCCGATGCATAATGGCCCCTACACCTCTTTCGCGCGGGCGCGTTGTATGTACTTCTCTGCGGCTTCGGGGTTGTTGTAGCTCAGGACACCGCCGGTCATGGGGTTTTTGATCTCGTAGTGACCACCGGCCTCTTTGTCGATGATGACCGGGTAGTAGCGGTCCCCGACCTGCTTTATGGCGTACTCGGTAGTGTCTTCTTCGCCCAACTCGCCTCCTTCGGATGCCCGCGATTGGGCGGTTCGCGAACCGCTCCTACAGGGGAACGGTCTTATCCTACGGGGAAATCCTCTAAACCTCTTTTATAAGGATGGCTGCCTCCGACGGGTTCAGGGGTTCGCGCCGCGAGGCGCCGAGGGTGACGCGCCGCACGAAGCCGGCGCCCACGGTCTTCGGGCGGTAAGAGGGAAAGGTGTGCAGGAAGAATCTACCTGGTCCGCGCCTGCGGGCGGGGCGGTGTTCGATCCAGAGCATCGGACGGGGCAGGTCGGGCAGTCCACCGGTGAAGTGCTCCCTTATTACCTCGGCTGCCAGGTACCCCGAGACCTCTTCGGTGGCGATGTCTCCGACCCTGGGGAGCTCCTCGCAGACGACCACTGGGGCGTCGCCGCCGGCGCCTTTGTAGATCCTGATCCAACAGCACCCGGCCCCTAGCCTGTAGCCCGTCCTGTGGTGCATGTACTCGTGCGTGAGGTTCATCGTATCTCGCATTCCGTCCCCTGAAGGGTCCCTACAGGGTGGCACCTTGCCAGACCAGGAGCAACTCTCTCTCCCTCTCTGGCCCGAGGCCGGCTGCCGGCTGCTTGTCCTTTCCCCATGTATGGTCCCACTCGAGCACGTCCGTTATCGTCTCGGAGAGGGGCCTGAAAGCGAGCCCCGCCGCGATGGCTTTTCTGCAGTCGATGGCCTGCAGGCCAGCGTACTCCCGCGGCAACCACAATGGCAGCTCCGTGAACGGCTCTACTCCATTGTCTTCCAGGAACTCTTCTGACACCCATACGAGCTCAGCGCCACCGTCGCTGACGGTCTCGCACTCCTGATGCAGCCGTCCCATCTGCAGGTCGTAGTCGGGACCGGTTGCGTTGTACGTTCCGGTCTGTTGCTCCGCAGACATCCCGACGATCCACGCGGCGAGGTCCCGCACGTCGACGAACTGCACGCGGCGCCCCGGATGGTCGGGGGCCAGGACCTCTCCGCCCGCGGAGATCCTTCGCGGCCAGTACGTGAAACGGTCCGTGGGATCGTGGGGGCCTGAGATCAAACCGGGACGAACGTTCATTACCCTGCCAGGCATCTCCTCCCCGGCCACCCGCTCGCACAACACCTTGAGACCCCCGTAGGTCTCCCCCGTGACTTCCTCGACCGTCGGGTCCGCGAGCTCCTGCACGGGCGCCTCTTCGCCGGCCCCAGTCGCTATGCCGTCGGAGTAGACGGAGATGCTGGAGACGAAAGTGTAATGGTCCACCGCCTCGGCGAGCAGCCCGGCAGAGACCCTGACGACGCGGGGCACGTAACCGCAGGTGTCGATCGCCGCATCCCAGCGCCGCCCGAGGAGGGCCGGGAGATCCGCTTCTCTGTCGCCTTTGATCGTCTCTGCTTCGGGGAACATTCCCGGCTCGCTGAGCCCCCGGTTGAAGAGCGTGACCCGATGGCCCTCCCCGAGCGCCGCCTCGACGAGGTGGCGCCCGAGGAACCCCGTGCCGCCAAGTATCAGTACATCCATACGTGCCTTCCGGGAATCATGGCGACGAGCGGCTCCCCGCCCGGACCTTCCCTACTTGCCCGTCGCGATAACGGTTTCTGCTGGGCGGTTGACGACCCTGTCGATGACGCCGTACTCGACCGCCTCCTCGGGTCCAAGCATGTAGTCGCGGTCGGTGTCGCGTTCGATCTTCTCGACGGACTGCCCCGTCATCTGGGAGTACAACTCGTTCATCCGCTGCTTGGTCCTCACGAGCTCCCTGGCGTGGATCTCCACGTCCGAGACCTGCCCGCCTAAGCCCCCGCCGATGTGCGGCTGGTGCAACAGTATCCGCGCGTTCGGCAGGGCGCTACGCTTGCCCTTCGCCCCCGCCGTGAGGAGGAAAGAACCCATCGAAGCCGCCATCCCTAGCGCCGTAGTCGCCACGTCGGCGTTGACGAACTGCATGGTGTCGTAGATCGCCATCCCCGCGTATACGCTCCCACCAGGCGAGTTTATGTAAAGATTGATGTCCTGCTCCGGGTCCTCTGAATCGAGGTGCAAGAGCTGGGCCATCACTACGTTGGCCACCTGGTCGTCTACAGGCATCCCGATAAAGATGATCCTATCAGCCAAAAGCCGCGAATAGATGTCCATCGTCCGCTCCCCACGCGGACTCTGCTCCGTCACATAAGGAACGACCAACCTGGGATCCAAACTCATCACCAATCTCCCTCTCTCTACGCCAACAGGCTATACTGATAGCGTAACATTGTTGTAGGATTTATGCAAGTATTTTGCAGTGTTTTGGAGGTACTGAACATGGACCTTCCGCGTTTGCGGCGCGTTCGGCAGGGGGCAGTGATGAGCCAGGAGGAGTTGGCCGAGAGGAGTGGGGTGGCGCGCGACACCATCTCCAAGCTGGAGACGGGGCGCAGAGGGGCCTACCCTTCTACCATCCGCAAGCTCGCAGCAGGACTTGCGGTGCGGCCACAGATGCTCATGGGCGGCGTCGAGTACCTGGACGAGGTGCCCGAGGGAGAATCCCCCGAGGAGGAGCTTCCCAAGAAGCCCGAGCGGGACAGGAAGGTCGGGTTCTAGCCGGAGGACGCTACATTGGGCAAGTATTCAGGCATCTCGGGAACAAGGAGGCACGTAAAATGGAAGTCCGTTTCGTCCTAAGCGAGTACGTAGAGAGGGCCATGGAGCACGCCTCTTACGACAAACTCGAGGACGGCACATACTCCGGCGTCATCCCACAATGTCGAGGAGTCATAGCCTTCTCCGAGACCCTCAGAGGATGCGAGGCTGAGCTCCAGTCGGTACTCGAAGATTGGATCTTGATCGGCCTAAAACTCGGCCACCACCTGCCGATAGTGGATGGTATAGACCTCAATCGCGAACCGACCGTTGCCGCAGCTGAGTCCCTGTAAGCGCCGAGTCTTCATTCGTCGGCTTCGATGGTCCTTACTCGGGCACCCGTCATCAGTTCATGATCCACACTCAGCACCGTCAGACAATACCATCCAATGCCGAGTATTCAGTTCCGCAACTCAGGATGTTGCTAGGTCAGGTTGGGGATATACTCGGACGCGAGATACGCACGGAAGAGTGGAATCGGCTCTAGAGCACTACTCTTTCCTGTAAGGCTTGCCGATGGCGGCTGGTGCTATGGCGCGGCCGCTGGTACAGGATACGGTCCGTATAGCTACTGGTGAATGCAAGATGTGCCGATAACCTAAACGTAACGGCTGGTAGGAAGGCGCGGATGAAGGCAGGTAAGATGGCGAAAACCGAAGCAGGAAGGACGGGCTGGAAGTAGAGATGCAGTTGGATTCGGTCGCCGCGCTTGCTCTGGACTACCCTTCGACTGAAGTCGGGCGGTCCAGGATCGTCCGCGCCGACTGTTTCGAATGGCTCGGACGTATTCCTGAAGAAAGCCTTCACGCGATTGTTACCGACCCTCCCTACGGCGTGAAGGAGTATGAGCTGGATCAGATCGAAAAGCGGGCAGTCGGGAAGGGCGGTATTTGGCGCATCCCGCCGTCCTTCGACGGTAACATGCGATCCCCGCTTCCGCGCTTCACGGCCCTGAACCCGAAAGAAAGGGAGGCCCTGCGCGAATTCTTCGTTCTGTGGGCCAGGGCCGTTCTGCCTGCCCTGCGTCCCGGCGCGTATGTCTTCATAGCAAGTAACACATTCATATCCCAACTGACCTTCTCTGCCCTTGTGGAAGGCGGTCTTGAGTTTCGCGGCGAAGTCGTCCGGCTCGTGCGAACCCTTCGCGGCGGAGACAGGCCAAAGAATGCCGAGCAGGAATTCCCGGATGTATCTTCCCTACCCCGCGGAGGATACGAACCCTGGGGCCTTCTGCGCAAGCCCATGCCGCCGGGGATGAAGGTCAGCGACTGCCTCGAAAAATACGGGACCGGCGGACTTCGGCGCAAGCCAGACGGCGGTCCGTTTTCCGATGTGATCCCAAGCGAACGGACGCCGAAACGGGAACGGGCGATCTCCGACCATCCCAGCCTCAAACCGCAGTCCTTCCTGCGCCAGATCGTCCACGCGGCGCTGCCGCTGGGGGAAGGTGTTATCGCGGAACCTTTCATGGGGTCAGGGTCGACTGTGGCCGCGGCCGAAGCCGTAGGGGTCAGGTGCATCGGCGTCGAGCGCCACACCGAATACTACGAAGCCGCCAAGGAAGCGATCACGAAGCTGGCAGCCACGAAGGTGAATGGGGAGAAGACCCTGGCGTCGGCGAACCCCCCTTCCGACGGGCTGGCATTGTGGGAATAGGCAGGGTCTTCACGTTGATCGTTTGTAGATCCAATTAGCCATCATCTTTTCGTAGCCGGACGGGTTCACACTGGCCGTTATGGTCCTGCGGCTGGTTTCTCTCCGGCCCGAGAACGTCCAGTCAGCTTCTTGCAGGCGTGCACCAGCAACGCGGACGAAGCGGAAAGGTTTCGGGTCTACATCCTTCGCCGCGTCCGTCGGGCGGTTGGAATCGAACACGAAGACCATGAGCCAGGTGTGTTCGGGATTATGACCCTGCCAGCCGCGAAGATAGCGCGACCCCTTGATCTCGATACCTTCCCCCGCGTGCTGTGCGGCGTCGTCGGGGAACATCCCGGCCGGCAGCAGGTCGGGATGGCCGTTGTGGTACTGGTTCTTGACCAGCGTCCGACAGTGCTTCGGTATGCCGGAGTTCATAAATTCGCCGACGATGCTGCTGAAGTTCGCCGGCATCAGCATCGCCTCCAGGCGTTCGATATCACGAGTATGCATCTGCTGATTGATGAACCCGAGGAATTCAACGAAGTCGTGCATCGCCGCCCGTATGTGATCCGTGGTAAGCCCGTAAGGTAGCGAAGCATCGGGGTTGAACCCCTCCGGTTCTACGGGTTCTGGCGTAAGCGCAGCCCGTTCCAGATCATCCCTGTCAGCCACGGCGACCAGGGTAGCAGACCGCGACCGCCCACGGGCCTACTACTTCTGCCCAACGGCACGATGGAATCCGCCGACGCGCACGAGCCCAGCCTCTCACCAGGAGTGGATTCCCGCTCCCCGCTTTCGCGGGAATGACTTATGGGATGACCTCAGCCCATCCGCATCCCAAACGCGGTGCCGTTCAAACGGCCCGGTATGACGCGTACGAGAGGCCCCGGCGTGTCCACAGCCCGAACGCGATACTCGCGGGACCGACAAGCCCAAAAAGCTGAAAGCGAGGGCCCAAAAGGCCCGAAGCGTGCTGACAAGGCGCTGCAAGCGCCGTGCTGACAAGCGGAGGCCGCCAGGCCGGAGCGTGCTGACAAGCCGGCGTAGCCGGCGTGCTGAGAGCTACTCTTTCCTGTAAGGCTTGCCGATGGCGGCTGGTGCTATGGCGCGGCCGCCGAAGCCGGCGAGGACGACGATGGTGAGGATGAAGGGGAACATCTGGATGAACTCGACGGGTATGACCTGTTCGCTGGCCCTGAAAGTTATGGCCTGGGCGAAGCCGAAGAGCAGGGCGGCCCCGGCCGCACCGATGGGGTTCCAGCGGCCGAAGATGAGGGCCGCGAGCGCGATAAAGCCGCGGCCTCCGGTCATGTTCTCGGTGAAGGACGTGAGCAACCCCATCGAGAGGTAGACGCCGCCGCAGGCGGCCAGAAGGCCTGAGAGGGCGACGCCGTAGTAGCGCATCCTCTGCACGTTGACGCCGGCCGTGTCAACGGCCTCGGGGGCCTCTCCCGTGGCCCTGAGCCGTAAGCCGAAGGTGGTGCGGAAGACCGCGAAGTAGACCACGGGCACGAGGATGTACATCAGGTAGACGAGCACGCTCTGGTCGAAGAGGGCCGCGCCTATCACGGGGATATCCGAGAGGAGCGGGACCGCGAACGACCCGAAGCCGTTGACGCGCGGCGAGGTGCCCCCCGAGCCGAAGATCGTGACCATCAAAAAGCCTGTACCGCCGAGGGCGAGCAGGTTGATGGCGGTGCCCGAGATGATCTGATCCGCCTCGAAGGTGATGCACATAAGCGCGTGGATGAGGGCGAAGAGGAGACCGGCCCCGATGGCCGTGAGAAGTCCCAGGAGGGCGCTGCCCGTGAAATAGGCACCAACGACCCCGGCGAAGGCCGAGATAAGCATGAGCCCTTCGAGGCCGATGTTGACGACCCCGCTCCTCTCGCTGAAAAGCCCGCCTAGAGCGGCGAAGATGAGCGGCGTGGCGTTACGGATGGTCGACTGGAGGATGGAGGCAGAGGCGCCGAGGAGGTCTTCCATCTACGAACCCAGCCCCTCGTCCATCCTGGCACCCGCCAGGGCGCGGGCACGCTTCCCCACGATCAGCTCTACCAGCTTGGTGGCCGTGACGAGCAGCAGGATCACGGCGACCAGCACGTCCGCGAGTTGCAGCGGCACGTCGGTGGCGAACTCCATCTCCTGGGCGCCCGAGGTGAGGGCGCCGAAGAGGAGGGCGCCCAGCACCACCCCGACGGGATGGTTGCGTCCGAGGAGCGCGACCCCTATGCCGTTGAAGCCGAGGTTGGAGACCCAGGGCACGTCCATGTTGCCGTAGACCCCGAGGATCTCCACGCCGCCGCCGAGACCGGCGAGGGAGCCGCCGATGGCCAGCGCCAGGATCGTGTTCAGCCCGAGCCGCATGCCCGCGTAGTTCGCGGCGCCAGGCGAGAGGCCGACCGCACGTAACTCAAAGCCGCGGCGCGTCCTCCACAGGAGCAGGTAGACCACCACCGCAGCGAGGATCGCGATAAAGAAGCCGTAGTTGGCCCTACCCAGGGCGGCGCCGATCGTGGGTATGCGGGCAGCGTAATCTATCGGTTCCGTGCCAGGGATGGGACCTTCCTGGCGCAACGGGTGCTGGGCGATGTAGTACGCGAGGTAGATGCCGACGTAGTTCAGCATGATGGTGGTGATCACCTCGTGCGCCCCGAAGTAAGCTTTGAGCACACCGGGTATAGCGCCCCACAGAAAACCCGCGAGCACGGAGCCAGCGAGGACCAGAGGTATCGCGACGGGTCCTAGAAAGCCGAGCGAGACCCCTAGCCAGGCCGCGGTGATCGCGCCCAAAAAAAGCTGGCCCTCGCCGCCGATGTTGAAGAGTCCGGCCCGAAAGGCCACGGCCACGGCGAGGCCCGTAAAGATGAGCGGCGTCGTGTACAAGAGCGTCCGTCCCAGCGCCAGCGGGTCTCCGACCGCGCCCTCGACGAGGGCGGCGTAGACGGCGATGGGGTTGTTGCCGGTCACAAGGACTATGACCGCCCCGATGGCGAAGGAGAAGAGGATGGCGATGAGGGGGAAGACCAGCGGGCCCAGGACGCCGGCGAGCATCCGCCCGAAGGCCGATCCCCTCTCCCCCGGCGCGTTCTCGCTCACGCGCTCTTTTCCTCCGCGGTACGCCCGGCCATGAGCAGGCCGATCTCCTCGTCGGTCGCGTCGGGCCCCACCTCGCCGACGATCCTGCCGGCGTAGAGGACGACGATCCGGTCAGAGAGCGAGCGGACCTCCTCCAGCTCGAGGGAGATAAGCAGAATAGCCTTGCCCTCCGAGCGCTGCTCGAGTAGTTGACGGTGGATGAACTCTATGGCCCCCACGTCCACGCCACGGGTGGGCTGGGCCGCTATCAGCACGCCTGGGTCGCTGGAGAGCTCTCGCGCGAGAACAGCCTTCTGCTGGTTGCCGCCGGAGAGGGAGCCCGCCCTGGCGTCGGGGTCGGGGGGCCGCACGTCGTAGGCCCGCAACGACTCGGCCGCGCGAAGACGCATGACCTTAGGGAAGATGACGCCAAACCTCGAGAAAGGCCGCTCGTCGTAGGTCTTCAGGGTGTTGTTCTCGTAAAGGGCGAAGTCCTGCACCAGCCCCTTGGTCGCCCTGTCTTCGGGCACGTAGGCGAGCCCGCGCTCATGACGGGCGTCGGCGCCGAGACGGGTGACGTCCTCGCCGTCCAGGTACACCCTACCGCTCTCGACGTGGCGGGTGCCCGCGAGGGCCTCGGCCAGCTCCGTCTGGCCGTTGCCGTCCACGCCCGCGATCCCGAGGATCTCACCCCCGCGCATCTCGAGGCTCACACCGTGTACAGCCACCTCGTCAGTGCCGGAGCGAACCGTCAGGTTCTCGGCGGAGAGGCGAACCTTCCCCGGGTCGTAGGCCTCCTTCTCCACGCGCAGCAGCACGTCGCGGCCGACCATCAGGCGGGCCAGTTCCCCCTCGTTCGTCCTGGAGGCGTTGACCGTGCCCACCACCCTGCCGTCACGGATGATGGTGATCTCGTCCCCGACCCCGATGAGCTCCCCCAGCTTGTGGGTTATGAGGATGATGGAGAGGCCGTCGGCGACCAGCTCCTTCAAGACGGCGAAGAGGTCCTCCGTCTCCTGCGGGGTTAGGACGGCGGTCGGCTCGTCGAGGACCAGGATGCGCACGTCCCTGTATAGGGCCTTCAGGATTTCCACCCTCTGGCGCACCCCCACTGAGAGGTCGGCCACGCGGTCACGCGGGTCCACCTTCAGACCGTAGCGCTCCGAGAGCTCCTCGGTCGCCCTGACCGCCTCCTCCGTATTAAGGGAGATGCCAAGGGCCCCGCCCCGCGGCTCGGCGCCGAGCACGATATTCTCGGCCACGGTGAGCGGTGGAATCAGGGTGAAGTGCTGGTGGACCATCCCGATGCCGCGGGTGACCGCGTCTTTGGGATCGCGTATCTCCACCCTTTCGCCGTCGACGAAGATCTCGCCCTCGTCGGGGGTGTAGAGGCCGTAGAGGATCTTCATCAGGGTGGACTTCCCCGCGCCGTTCTCGCCCAAAAGACCCCGGATCTCACCGCGATGCAAGACGAGCGAGACGTCGTCGTTGGCCGTGACGGGGCCGAACCTCTTGGTGACGCCCCGCATCTCCAACACGACCGGGGCCTCGGCGACCCCGGCCACCCCACTACCCGCGCTCTCCTCTGCCAAGCGTATCTCCCGTTGCTACGGCTTCGTGGGGACCTTGATATCGCCGTTTATGATCCCCGTCTTTGCTTCCTCGACCTGGCTCTTGACCTTCTGGGGGACGTCTTTGTCGAAGCGGCCGAACGGGGCCAGGGTGATGCCCTTCTCCTTCAGTCCGCTGTCCACGATCTCCCCTTTGGGCTGCTCATTCTTGCGGACGTCGGCTATGGTCTGGTAGACGGCGTTGTCCACCCGCTTGACCACCGAAGTCAGGATGGGGTCTTCGGGGAACAGCTTGGCCTGGTCGAGGTCAACGCCGATGACGAAGATCTTCTCCTGCTTGGCCGCGCTGAAGGCCCCCGTTCCCGTGTTACCCGCTGCTGTGTAGATAATGTCGGCGCCTTGGTCTATCTGCTGGAAGGCGATCTCTTTGCCCTTGGCCGGATCGGTGAACGCTTCGACCGTCGAGCCGGCGTAGGTGACGATCACCTTGCAATCGGGACACACGGATTTGACCCCGGCCTCGTAGCCAGCCTGGAACCTGCCGATCAACGGCCCCGTCTGGCCGCCTAAGAACCCAACAACCTTATCGTCTGGGTTCGTGTACTCGGTCTTCTCCTGGGTCATGAGCCCCGCCACCACCCCAGCCAGGTAGCTGCCCTCCTGCTCCCTGAAGACCAGGCCAATCGTGTTCGGGGTGTTGCCCACCCCGTCCACGATGCCGAACTGGGTGTCGGGGTACTGCTTGGCGACCTCATTCACATCCGGGGCCAGGGCGAAGCCTACGGCGATAATCGGATCGTAGCCTCCGTCGGCGAGCTGGGTGAGGTTGTCGGCGTAGTCCGTCGGGGCCTGCGACTCGAGGTAGTCTCCCTTTACCCCGAAGTTCTTCTCCGCCCGCTTGAGGCCGGTGTAGGCCGAGTCGTTGAAGCCCTCATCACCAAGGCCACCGACGTCGAGCACAAGCCCCGGACGAATGTCGGAGTTGCTTCCACCCTCGTCTCCGCCGCCGGAACCACCGCAACCTGCAGCTACCAGAGCCAGCGTCAGGACCAGAACCATCACGATTATCCTGGTACGCAAGAGACCTCCTCGCTCACCGACCGTTCCCTGTACGAGCACCAACGGGCGGCCGTTTTTTGACTGTTCGTCTGGTGGATCGTAGACAGCATCATATAGAGTAACGTGCTGCGCCGCCAGACACGGCACACACGAGTTCGTCCCAGGCCGCCTGGTGAACAGCCAGGGAGGTTTTCGAGAAGACACCTACACGGACACCGCCGCAAGCGCGTCTAAACCCTGGCCCACCCTGGCGACTTCCTCCCAACTGTCTCCCGCGTCCGCGCCGCGCAGTATCGTCCCGTCTCCAAGGCCGGCGTACAGGGCCCCAGGCGCCTCCGGGTCCGGACAGAGGTCGTAAGGGAAGGCGGCGAGGCCTTCCAGGGCCGCCTCCCACCGCCCCTCCCCTACCCTGCGGTAGATGGCCGCGCCCGACGCGCCCCCGCCGTGCGCCCGGTACGGTCCCGGGGCCGCCGAGGCGTAGACGAGCGAGGGGTCTTCAACGTCAGCGGCGAGCCCCCAAACGTAGTGCAGGCCCATCCCTTCGTCCACGGATTCCCAACTGTCTCCGAAGTCCCTACTCCTGGCGAACCCGCCGCCCCCGGCCTCGTACAGGAGTTCGGTAGCTCTCTGGTGGGCGGACAGGGAATGGCAGTCGGGCTGGGCGCCTGGCCTCTGGTCCTGCCAGGTCTCGCCGCCGTCGGTGCTCCTCAACACGCCCCCGAGCTCTATGCCGACAACTACGAGGTTCGGGTCCGAAAAGGATAGGGCGATCGCGCGGACATGGGAGGTCCATGGACGGGGCGGGAAGCTCCAGGTTGGCGCGGAGGGGAGGTTCCTCATGCCAGCAAGCTCCCGCCAGGAATCTCCCCCGTCGCGACTGACGAACAGGGCGGATGGCTCCGTGCCAGCGTAGACGGCCCCGTCCTCTGGCGAGACCGCGACCGCGGTGACCCTTGGGTGTTCGATCCCCGACAGCCCCTCCCAGCTGCTCCCGCCGTCCACGCTCTTGAAGAGGCCCTCGTCCGAGGTGCCGACGTACAGGGTGTCGGGATCTGCGGGATCCACGGCCAGACACCGGGCGCCACGCCCGTCCAGCCCGGTCTCGACCCCGCCGTTTTCCAGAATGGTCACGGCATCGCCCCCGGCCACGTACAGTCTTGCCACGGCGAAACCTCCCTTCTTCCGTACCTCTGCTGCGGGCTTCGCCAAAACAGTATGTGGTAACGCTTCTCGCCGCACAAGGCCGTGGAGGAGAGCGGAGGCTGAGGTCTGGAGCGGCAGTTCGGGGACATCGTGAGCAGGAGGTTCGAGCGTCACGTGGCCGGCTTCGTCCGCTGACCGACGGGGGGCGGACCAAGGTTCCACCTGTGCTGATACCATCTCGACTTGATGGGAGAGACGTGATACTGCTCAGGAAACCGTCCGACACCAGGATAAGACGCTTCCTCGACGGCCAACGCTCCCTTCCTTTCTCCTACTCCGAGGTGGGCGCCTCGCGCGACGGGGCGCCGCCCGGGTATCCGGTCAACCAGTATCGTGGCCGGTTGGGGACGGGTCCCGAGACCTACGCGCGGGCGGTTCAGGCGGTCAAGCACTGGAAGATGTACGAGACGGGATGGACCACGCTCCTCTGGCCCGACGCCACCATCTCGGAGGGCACCGTCATCGGGGTGCTCGGGCGGCACCTCGGTTTCAGATCCCTGAACGCCTGCAGGATCGCCTACACGATCGAAGACGAAGGGGCTTCACTGAAGCGCTACGGGTTCGCCCTCGGCACGTTACCCGGGCACGTAGAGCGGGGAGAAGAGCGCTTCACGGTCGAGTGGCAGGCGGCCGGCGACTCGGTGTCCTACGAGTTGTTCGCCTTCGCCCGGCCGGCCCATCCGTTGGCCAGGGCCGCGCCGCCGCTCGCCCGTCTGATCCAGAAACGGTTCGCACGCGACTCGCTGCGCAGCATGAAGGCGGCCGTTAGCAACGGAACTAACAGGTAGCGGGCTCAAGGACTAACAGCCTCACTACTGGAGTAGTTTTTTCAGGTTGTCTTCGAGGTAGTCTGCGGTAACTGGGCCTTCAGGGGTGTAGGCTACTGCCTCCTTGCAGAGGTGGTAGAGGGCGAGGGTACGGGTCGGGGAGAGCCTGCGGCTACCTGCCTGTTCCATGACGAGCCGCATCAGCTCCAGGGCGACCTCGGCCTCGCTCTTGCGCTGCTCCATACGAATCCTCCTATGGGCCGGTCGACAGTATCGATTATACCGGCGCGGGGCGCGGCTATGGTAAACTCGGGGGCGCTTTGATCCCGAATCTTAGCCTTGGAAAGAACCCCGAAACGCGGCCAGGCGGCACGCCAGGGACGAGGGATGCCCGTGGGTGAGTCGAGGAGACCTTACGTCGTCTGTCCCGTCTGCGGCCACGCGTTCAGGGCCGCGTACGCGAGCACCTACATCACCGTCGGCAGGGAGGCGGATCTCTGCCCCAAGATTCCGGGCCGCCCCTCGGACGGGGCGCGTGTGATCCGGAACACCGTAACCATGTGCCCGGCCTGCTCGTTCGCATCTGGAGAGGCCTTCGACGACCTCGTCCTGACCTTCGACGAACGCCAGGGCATAGAGGAGCGCTTGAAAGAAGATGGCCTTCTGAAAGTGTTCCGCAAGGGCCAGCCGCCGTGGCTCGGCTTCCACGCCGCCGAGGTCTGCGGCAAGGAGCGGAACCTCAGGTCACGCGAACTCGGCGACCTTTGCCTGCGCGCCTCCTGGGTCTGCCGCAAGGAGAAGGAGCGTCCCTTCGAGAGCACCTTCCAGCTCAGGGCCCTCCGTCACTTCATGCGCGCCCTCCAGGAGGACGACCTCCTAGGACGCGAGCTCTCCGTCACCACCTACCTCGTCGGGGAACTCAACCGCCGCCTCGGCAACCACCGCGAGGCACTCAACTGGTACATAAACGCGGGCCGCACCACGGAAGGTGACCCCCGCGCAGCATGGTTGGATCGCCTGATAGATAGGCAGAGCAAGCTCGCGAAAAAAGAGGCTGCCTAAAAGGTTTCAGTCTACAGCCTGTACGCTGCTATTCGATCGTCTCAGAAACGACCTTATCGCCGGCTGCTTTGTCTGGGACCCAGTAGGAGATTCCTCCTATGTATTGGGGCGTACCCGGGTAGAGTTCGGCGCCCTCGATGCCTGAGAGGCGGGTGCGGATGGCGAAGCGGGCGGCCTGGAGCGGGTTCATGTTCGTGTCGATGTTGCGCCAAGTCGCCGCGGCCGTGGCGGGGAGACGCGGCAGTTTGGCTAGCGAGGTCGATTCGCTTGCCAGCTCCCGCAGGAACTTCTGCTGGCGGCCTATCCTCCCGATATCCGCCGTCGGGCCGCCCCTGTAGCGGACGTAGGCGAGCGCCTCCAGTCCGTCCAGTTTCCGGGTGCCAGCCGGTATAAAGACGCGGCGGCCTTCTATTCCGACCCTGATAGGGTTGTCTACTTCCAGCGTGATCCCACCCATGGCGTCGACTATCTCCTCCACCCCGCCGAAGTGTACGACGACGTAGTCGTTCAGCCTGACGCCTGTGAGGTTCTCTAACGTCTCGACGGTCAGATCAGGGCCTCCGTTGGCGAAGGCGGCGTTGATCTTGTCCTCCCCCACGCCCGGGATGTCCACGAGCGTGTCACGCGGCACGGCGAGCATGCCGCCGCCGGCCCTGGTCACCACGATGGTGTCCGAGCGCGAGGCCTCCCCCGCCCGCGCATCACTACCGAGCAAGACCGCCCGCTGCCCGCCGAACGGCACGAACAGGTAGACAAGCAAGACGACGAAGAGTACGAGCAATGCCAGTAGCACCGGCCTGAGCACAGCACCCCGCCGCTTGCCCTCGCCATCCACACGTCCGGCCCTGTAAACCTTCATGCCCACTCCACGATTGTAATGCAGCACGCCGTCGAAGGCAGAGTCCTGACAAGCGGAGCCCGACAGGGCGGAGTGTGCTCTCTATCCCATCCCCGAGCGGTCCGATGCGGGTATACTGGGGCGCGTGGAGAAGCTGGGGACAGCCTCGTTCGAGATCGAAGAAGAGCGGGTAGCCTGGGAAGGCCTGGCCGCGTCTTGCTCCGCGCCAATCAGGCGGCTCGGGGCCTTCGTGCTTGTCGGCTTCACCTCGTTTATCGCCGTTACGACCGCCGTCGTCCTGTTCTATAACCTCTTCGGCGCCCGTTCGGTCGCGGGGCAGGGCGCGACGATACCGAGGACCGCCTTCGACGTAACGATGCTCGTCGGCGTCACAGTCGCCATCGGGGGTTATCTGGTGTGGCTCTTCTTGAGCCTGCGATCTTACGCTGCCTTCTCCGCGGTTCTGCGCAGGGGCGGGCTGGACCCAGCCCGTCCCACCGCGGGCGGTTTGAGGGCATACTCTGACGAGCAGTTGCTCGCCCTGCGCTCCCGCTACGAGCGGTTGGGCGAGGGGAAGCTCAAGGAGCGCCTCGGACGCACCTTCGGGTTTCACGCTGAAGACGGGTTCTCACTGGGACCCCTGAGCGTGCTGCCAGGCACGTTCGAGATGGGCGCACTCAGGGTCGAGTGGGAGACGCATTTGATCCTTCGCTCCGGCGAACCGCTGCCCGAGATCTCCTGGTGGACAGAGGGCCGACACAGCCTACTGCCGCGCAAGCCGGATGAGACCCGCAAGCTCGTCTACGCCTTCCGCTACACCGGCGACTCGGTGCGCGAGCTGAAGCGTCGCTACGGCTACAGGACAGAACGCTGGCACGCCACAGTCCCCGAGGGCAAGCTCTTCGACGCCGTCCGCGACCTCGAAAACTCCCACCGCATCCAACTCGCCCTAAGCCGTAGATCCCTCGGCTGACAGGCGAAGCCCGAAGGGCGCAGCTTGCTGATAGAGTACGCGGATGGAGAGTGGATTCGGCGCGACGGCGCCTTATACGGTTGGGGTCGAGGAGGAGTTTCAGCTGGTCGATCCCGTCACGCGGGCGCTGACGCCTGCCGTGGACGGGGTGCTCGCCGCCGGAAACGGGACGAAGCTCATTACGCCTGAGCTCTCGCGGTCGTGCGTGGAGATGCTCTCCCCGGTCTTCGCGTCTGCCGCCGACCTGGCGCGCGAACTACCGGGGTTACGTCGGGAGGTGCGTGACCTCGCGCGCAGTCAGGGGGTCGAGATCGTCGCCGCCGGGGCCCACCCTTTCTCCGAACCGACGGAGCAGTTGCTCACGGAAGGGATCCACAACGTCCGCGTCGAGGAGGAGATGGGCTGGGTCGCGAGGACGCAGGCGATCTACGGCCTGCACGTCCACGTGGCCGTCCCCGACGGGGACGCAGCGATCCGGGCCGTCAACGCGCTCGCCGGGCACGTGCCGCTCCTCGTGGCGCTCTCGGCCAACTCGCCTTTCTGGCGCGGGTCAGACACCAGGCTTGGCTCTACGCGCATCAAAATCTTCGAGATGTTCCCCAGATCCGGGCTCCCGCCGGCCTTCCGCTCCTGGGAGGACTTCGAGAATTATATCGAGACCCTCATCACCTCTGGGAGCATCCCTGATTACTCCTGGTGCTGGTGGGACGCCAGGCCCCACCAGAAGTTCGGCACCGTGGAGTTGCGCTCGCCGGACGTGCAGACGGACGCCTCATACACGGCGGCGCTAGTCGCGCTCGTCCAGTGTCTGATCGTCAGCGCCGCAGCGGAAGAAACCCCTCCCGCAAACCCCCTGTTCACCGGGGAGAACAAGTGGCGTGCCGTGCGCTACGGGATGGACGCCGACTTCTACGACTTCACCGCCGGTAGTGGAATACAGGCACGCGCGATGGCCAGAGGACTTGTCGAGGAATTGCGGCCCGTCGCCCAAGACCTGGGTTGCGAGGAGGAACTGGTCGGCGTGCTCGAGATCGCGGAGCTCGGCACGGGGGCGGAGCTGCAGAGGGCCGCTCTCGACAGAAGCGGCTCGTTCGAAGGGGTGATCGACTACCTGATCGGGGGCACCACGCCTGGCTGACCCCAAGAGTACTTGTTCTTGACGCGGGTCAGAACACCAGAGCGCGAACCGGAAAGGCCGGCCACGATGATACGTGCCGGCCCTTGCGATGCTGCCTCGACATGAAGGAACGTAAGCGTCCCTTCGGTACTCTACTTGTTGCCCTGCACCGCCTGCAGTACTTCGTCGGCGCTGTTGAAGGTATCGGTGCTCGAGTTCTTTACACCGTCGATCACCTCTTGCGGCGCGCCGTTGTTCTGAACCTCCGAAACTACCTGGTCCTTATTTGCCGGGAAGTCCATGTTAGGCAGGTACTATTGCAGTTGTCCCAGGTCGAGGTTGCTTAGGTCACCTAGATTTCCAAGGCCCATGTGTCTGTTCTTCCTGTCTCACTCTTGCAAAACACTAGACACTGTTCTACCCAACGTGCCCCTTGCCAAACAAACGCTGCCAACTCCCCGAAGTCCTTTACCGAGCTCGTCAGAGCAGGGTGTCAGGTTTCTCCTGGTGCCATCTGCTTAAATACGCAACAATGGGGAGCGACGTAAGGAGGAGTGCATGTCCACGGACAAGGAAAAGGGCC
The DNA here is from genome assembly GCA_038199875.1 of Rubrobacterales bacterium. GTDB lineage: Bacteria > Actinomycetota > Rubrobacteria > Rubrobacterales > Rubrobacteraceae > Rubrobacter_D. The sequence goes on along the minus strand of JBBPYN010000148.1, from coordinate 6,293 downwards.
TGATCGGCTCGACCTCGGACCAGCTGAGGGAGCCTACGGGCGTCTTGAAGGGTGAGGGCCCGTGGCACTCGGCCAACTCGGATGTCTACCACAACAACCCTAACTGCCAGACCGGCAACAGCATCAAGGCCGAGAACGTCCTGCAGGGGACCGGCGGCAAGCCGCTCTGCGGAGAATGCGAAAAGCTCAACAGCGCGGGTGGCCCTGTAGGTAACCTCACGAATTTGTAAGCACGCCGCCTCCCTCCGGTCGGCGGCTTGTCAGCACGGCGCCTTGTCAGCACGCTCAGGCCTAGCGGTCTTCGCTTGTCAGTGAGCTACGGTCTGCGGCCTCCTCCTGTCAGCATTCCATAAGTAGGTCGGTGAACCCTCTCCCTAATTCCCTTCTCCCCACCCGGATTCGGCATAGCCTTGCAGGGAGGAGGTTTTGCGAACCGCTAACTTCGGGGTGTGGGGAAGTGTTTTTGTCCCGCCTGGTCGGCTTCGTGTGAGATGGCAAGACAGCGGATATCATTGGAGAATGTCCCCGAAACTCAACCTCGGTCCGCTGCTGCGCTACGCCGGAGATACTGACGCGACCCTCTGGGTCGAGACCGACTCAGCCTGCGAGGTCGAGGTCCTCGGCCACGGTTCTAGGACCTTCGAGATCGAAGGCCACCACTACGCCCTGGTCACGATCACGGACCTCGAACCTGGTGAGACCTACGAGTACGAAGTCTCCCTCGACGGCGTGAAGGTCTGGCCCGACGACGCACACGAGTTCCCGCCGCCGGTAATCAGGACGATCGCACCGGACGGGGAGCTGAACCTCTCGTACGGCTCGTGCCGCGTCTCGGTGCCGCACGAACCGCCACACACGCTCGCCGCCGATGCGGACAAACACGGCTACGAACGCGACGCCCTGCAGGCCCTGGCCATCCGCATGATGGGCGAACCCCACGAGAGGTGGCCAGACGCGCTGTTCTTGCTCGGGGACCAGATCTACGCCGACAAAGTCTCCCAGGGAGCCCTCGAGTTCATCCGCTCGCGGCGCGACACGAACGAGCCGCCTGGCGAGGAGATCGCCGACTTCGAGGAGTACACGCGCCTTTACTGGGACTCCTGGAGGGACCCCGTCACCAGGTGGCTCCTCTCTACAGTGCCCTCGGCCATGATCTTCGACGATCACGACGTGAACGACGACTGGAACATCTCGGAGGCCTGGGTCGAGGAGATGCGCGGCACGCCCTGGTGGGAGGAGCGCATCGTGGGTGCGTTTATGTCCTACTGGATCTACCAGCACATCGGCAACCTCTCCCCGCGAGAGCTGGCCGAAGAAGGAATCTTCGACAAGGTACGCGAGGCCGATGACCCGACGCGCGTCCTGCGCGAGTTCGCCTACAGGGCTGACCGTGAGATCGCCGGTACGCGCTGGAGCTACCACCGCGACTTCGGCAGGGTCCGTCTTATAGTGATGGACTCGCGAGCGGGGCGGGTCCTGAAAGAGGGCCACCGCGCCATGCTCGACGACGAAGAGTGGGCCTGGATCGAAGACAGAGCCACGGGCGACTTCGACCACCTCCTCTTTGGCACGTCCCTCCCCCTCCTCCTTGGTCCAGGCCTGCACCACCTCGAGGCCGCGAGCGAGGCCGTCTGCGCCGGGGCCTGGGGCCGTCGGGCGGCGAGGATCGGCGAGTCTATCCGACAGCTCATCGACCTCGAGCACTGGCCGGCCTTCAACAAATCCTTCAAAGACCTCACCAACCTGCTGCACTCCGTCGCCTCTGGCGAACGCTCGGACGACCCTCCCGCCTCCGTGGCGGTCCTCTCCGGAGACGTGCACCATGGCTACCTGGCGAAGATGGACTTCGGCGACGGCGAAGGGACGCCCGTCTACCAGTCGGCCAGTTCTCCCCTGCGGAACCCGCTAGGGATCCCGGAACGCCTCGTCATGCGCTTCGGGTGGACAGGGCGCGGCAGGCGCGCCGGCGAGGCGCTCTCCCGCCTGGCCGGCGTCGATAAACCGGAGGTAAGCTGGCACCTCGTTCACGAGAAACCCTGGTTCCACAACCACATCTCGAGCCTCGAGATCAGGGGCCGCACAGCCTTCCTGAAGGTCGAGAGAACCACTCCCGAAAACAAAGACGAGCCACACCTGTTTCCGATCCTCGAACACCGATTGGCATGAGAGCAGTCAGCCTTCAGCAAGTGCCTGTAAGCTGACGCCTGATCGCTGAATGCTGCCAACCGAAAGGAGGCACCCATGAAAATCGTCACAGCGCAAGACATGCAGACCGGACCTGGGCCCGGGGAGTGGTTCACCGGCACGGTCTGGAGGGATGCTGCTCCCGTCGGTGACTCGCCGGACGTGGCCGTGAACCGCGTCCTCTTCGAGCCTGGCGCCCGCACGCATTGGCACACCCATCCTGAGGGACAGATCCTCTACATCATCACGGGCACCTGCCTGGCGGCGAAGGAGGGCGAGCCGCCCGTCGGGGTGGAGGCCGGGGGCGTCGTCTACTTCGCCCCAGACGAGAAGCACTGGCACGGCGCCACCCCGGATACCTACATGGTCCACATGGCCATAAACATCGCCACCACGACCAACGGCGGTACAGATTGGCTCGAACCCGTCACCGACGAACAGTACGCCGGCGCTTGACTCGAAAGCTACGGCTACTAGTTTAGTTGACAGAAGCAACTAAATTGGGGATCATAGTCGTGGCTAAGGGAGGTAGTCGATGGAGGTCGGACGGTTGGAGGCGCGGGTCGGGGAGGTTCGGCGGTTCAATCGCTTCTTTACGCGCAGGATCGGTGTTTTGCGCGAGGGTTTGTTGCACACCCCGTACACCCTGACCGAGGCCCGGCTTTTGTTGGAGGTCGCGCGCCGCGACGCCCCCAATGCCTCCGAGCTGTCGCGCGGGCTCGGGCTGGACCCGGGTTACCTTAGCCGCACCCTGGCACGCCTGGAGGGGCGGGGGCTCATCGAGAGGGTCAGGTCGGGGGACGACGGCCGGCGGCGTCTGCTCTCCCTGACGACCGCTGGGGAGGACGCTTTCTCCCTGTTGGATGCGCGCTCGCGTGAGGAGATAGGCGAAATGCTTGGCGGGCTCTCCGAAGACCATCAGCTTCGTCTGCTCGACGCCATGCAGACCATAGAGCGCATCCTTGATGAGGACTTCAAGTATTCTGGGCCTTTCTTCCTGCGGACCCACGAACCCGGCGACATGGGCTGGGTCGTTCAACGCCACGGGGTTCTCTACGCGCGGGAGTATGGCTGGGACGAGCACTTCGAGGCGCTGGTCGCGCAGATCGTCGCCGACTTCGTCAACCGCTACGATCCGGCCGGGGAGCGGTGTTGGATCGCGGAGATGAACGGCGAAGCCGTCGGATGCGTCTTCGTCGTGCGCGACAGCGAGACGGTCGCCAAGCTACGGCTCCTCCTCGTCGAGCCAAAGGCGCGGGACCTCGGACTAGGCACACGGCTCGTGGAGGAGTGCATCCGGTTCGCCCGGCGCGCGGGCTACGACACCCTCACGCTGTGGACCAACAGCGTGCTCGTCGCTGCCAGGGGCATCTACGAGGAACACGGGTTCCGTCTCGTGGAAGAGGAACCCCACCACAGCTTCGGGAAGGACCTCATAGGCCAGAACTGGGAACTGAAACTGTAACTTTATACCGAGTACGCTCGCGTTCGGGCTCTCTGCCCGCGGGCGTCGAGGTCCTCCCTTCCGTCATTCCCGCGAAAGCGGGAATCCACGAGCAGTAGAAGACGTAGTCCTGTGCGCAGGAGCTGGTCCCCTTGTGCCTTTGCCATTCACCCGGACCTGGTATCAGGTATCCCCGTTCTCCGGCCTCGCTACGAAAGAATACGTGGCTGCCTGCTCCCAGGGTCCGTCCAGGTAGCGCCACAGCGTGAGGCCGGCGCCCCTGACCTCGCACGGCGAGAAGCCCGCCTGGAGTTGCCCGTGCAGGGTCCGCGCTGTCTCGGGCGAGCCTTTGTTCTGCACGGTGACGTGAGGCTTGAAGCCCTGGCGGTCTTGCGGGCCGAGCCAGGGTCGCCACCTTTCGGCGAGCCCTCGCCGCAGGGTCATCAGCTTCGGTGAAGACAACTCGTAGGCGACGCCCCGGCCCAGGAAGCGTAGGCCAGTTGCGCTCAGGGTGAAGGGTGTCTGGTGCAGGCAGAGCTCTTGCAGGTCGGCGGAGATCACGGCCTGATGCTCCCCCGGTAGTTTGTAGAAGAGCGTGAGGTGGGCGCTGAGGTAGTTGCGTTCAGGAGGGAAATATAGTTCGCGCAGGCGATCGAAGTGCGCCTGCGAGCGGTCGTCCATCTTCAGCGTCAGGATCAGAGGTTGGGCCAAGGAGCGGGCGGCCCTGCTAGGCCTTGTCCTCCGGCTGCGGCGCGCTCTCGCCGCTGGCGAAGGTGAAGTACGCTTCGGGGTCGTCGGCGCTCTTGCGGCCGGCCCGGATGATCGCGAACCGGAAGGCGAGGCCACCCGCGAGCGCGAGCACCGAGGCGAGCATGCTCCTCGAGCGGCGCTCCCCACCTGAGAGCAGGACGAAGGGCGCGAGTATCCCACCGATGAGGGTGCCGCCTACGAAGAGCGGGGCGACCTCTTTGGAGAAGAGCGGCTTGCTCCACTTGCTCATCCGGATCAGGGACGCCCCGATAAGCGCGGCTTCTATGAGGATCACGGCCTTCTCCGCGCGGTGCAGCACGCGCAGGGTCTTCTTCTCTCCCCAGTGGCCGAGGTGCAGTACGAACGAGAGCCACGAGAGCGCCGTGGAGAGGCCCGAGGTCAGGAACGTCGGCCCCATCAGCATCCAGTTGCGGGCCCAGATAGGGACAGAGGTCGCGCTGACGAGGTTGCCTGTGTTGAACCCGACGAACAAGCCGAAAGGGAGGGACAGGACCATGAGGAGGCGGGCTGGTACGAGCCGGACGACGAGGTGCGAGAGGAAGTTGTCGCCGAGCAAACCGTCTTCGGCGGCCTGGCGGACGGCGATGAGGCCCCCGAGGTTGCCGAAGGCAAAGAGCGACCAGCTCTGCGTAGACATCGGCGAGCGGAGCTTGAGGATGCGCAGCATGTTGTAGAAGCGCTCGGGCCTCCCGAGGTCCCAGATCAGGAGTACGGGGCTCACGAGCATGGTGAAGAGCACCGTGTAGCGGCTGACGCGGGTCAGGGCCTCGTCTCTGTGGCCGAGGAGTTGCGCCACCGTCGCGAACAGTTGCGTCCCCGCGCCGATGCCGCCGAGCCAGAAGTAGATCGGGATCTGCCACGTCCAGTGCGCCCGCTTTATCGGGGGAATGCCGTAGTAGTACTTATCGTCCCGCTTCGGATCCGTCTCTGGATGGTGGGAGGTCTCGACCTTACCGTTGCTTTGCTGCGCCTGATCCCGCGTCCCCTCGCTCATACGCCTCCCTAATCCCTGAACGCCAGCGCGACTACAGCGCCGAGGACCGTGGCCGCGACCGCGCCCGCTATGACGCCGCCCTTGACCTTCTCCTGCGGCAAGAAGGGATGGCGGGGCAGGTTGTAGGTCTCGGGCTCGTCCATGAGGATGAACTTGGAGTGGTTCCCCCCGATGCCGCCCGTCCCCCCCACCTCTGGCGTGCCCCACACGTAGGCCTGCGTGTAGCCCTTGTCGTGCAGCTCCTGCACGCGCCCTTCGGCCAGCTCCTTCAAGTCCTCGACCTCGCCGAACATGATGGAGTTGGTCGGGCAGGCTTTGGCGCAAGCGGGTTCGAGGCCGTCCTTCTGGCGATCGTAGCAGAGGGTGCACTTGAAGGCGCGGCCGTCGTTTGGGACCTGGGTTATGACGCCGTAGGGGCAGGACGGGACGCAGTAGCCGCAGCCGTTGCAGATGTCGGGTTGGATGTAGACGTTGTCGAACTCGTTTCGGATGATGGAGCCGGTCGGGCAGGCCTGCTGGCACGGCGCCTCGACGCAATGCTTGCACACGTCGCTCATGAAAGCCCACCGCCCGAGGGCGTCGAGTTCGGCGCCACCGGGCAACTGCTCCGTCACGTCCTCGGCGAGCGCGACGAGATCTACATCGCCGGTGAGGCGGCGTTTCTTCGGGTTCTCGATGAACGCCACGTGGCGCCAGGTGGTGCCCGAGAGCTGCTTCGTGTTGTCGTAGGAGTCGCCGGTCAGTTCGTAGCCGTCTGCTGGAAGCTGGTTCCACTGCTTGCAGGCCACCTCGCAGGCCTTGCATCCTATACAGACCGTTGTATCGGTCAGGAAGCCTGTAGCCACTAGCCCTTCCCTTCTAGCACTGTGCGCCTGATCTCGTCTACGGGCGCGGCCGGAT
>JBBPYN010000147.1:0-11457 GCA_038199875.1 Rubrobacterales bacterium | reverse complement strand
CCCACCGTTCTACGACTCGATGGTCGGCAAGCTCATCGTCTGGGGCCTGAACCGGGAGGAGGCGATCAAACGCTCAGGCCGCGCGCTTCGCGAATATCGCCTGGAAGGTATCAAGACCACGATCCCACTCCACCTGCGGCTCCTCGAAGACGATGCCTTCCGGGCCGGCGAGTACCACACAGGCTATCTGGAGGAGTTGCTTGATGAGAAGGGCTAGAGATCCTGTCTTCATTATTGTGAAGTCGTGATCCGTTAGGCACCAGCATGGCGGAACGACTCTTCGGACACGTACCCGGTTATCCCGAAGGAAGCCTCTTCGAGGATCGCGCGGAACTCAACGAGAGCAAAGTCCACGTACCGACTCAGGCGGGTATCGCCGGAAGTCAGACGGAGGGAGCGGAATCGATAGTCCTCTCCGGTGGCTACGAAGACGATGCAGACTACGGGAACGTGATCATCTACACCGGGCACGGAGGCAGAGACCCGCGTACTGGACAGCAGACCCACGATCAACCTTTCACCCGCGGAAATCGGGCGCTCGCGCTCAGCAAACAGAATCGTCTTCCGGTGCGAGTTATTCGAGGTTCCAGTCACGATTCGCCGTATTCACCGCCCTCCGGCTACGGTTACGATGGATTGTACGCGGTCGAAGACTTCTGGCATGAGGTAGGTAAGTCGGGGTTCAGAATCTGGCGCTTCCGCCTGGTCAAGATCCCAAGCGCTACGACCCCTGCCCAACAAACGATCGCCGAGGAACCAGCCGAGTACTCGGTTCCAAGCCGCCGAGAAGTGAGAGGGTCGCAGATCATTAGGGATACGGTACAAGCAAGGACGATCAAAACACTTTACGACAACAGATGCCAGATCTGCGGAACCTGCTTGGAGTGCCCGGCTGGTCCATTTTCAGAAGCTGCTCATATACGCTCGCTCGGCGCACCGCACAACGGTCCAGACACGAAGGACAACATGCTCTGCTTATGTCCGAACCATCACGTGCTCTTCGACAACGGCGCCTTTTCTGTCGCTGACGACCTATCTTTGATCGGCATCGAGGGTAGCCTCAATGTTCACGAAGGCCACCACATCGACCAGCGCCATCTCGCCTACCATCGGGGGCATCTGCTCGTAGCCTTCGAAGGTCAACCCTTCTGAACATACCTCACGTTATCGAAGCGCTAGAGTGACTGCGGCTCTGGAAAGGCTCGTTATTGCGTGTCCGCCGCTGACTCCACGTCTGTGACGAGGATGCGTCCTCTCGATCCCGTACCCTTCACGTCGGAGAGGTCGATGCCCAGCTCACCGGCCCGTCGCTCGGCAGCTTCCGTAACCTCGGGGCTCTCGTAACCGTCGGGCGGGCTGTCTTCCCGCTCGCCGGGACCCGCGCCTTGCACGGGCAGGCGCTCTTCGAGGAGGCTACGGAGTTCCTTGTGCGCTGCGGCTTGATCGTCTCGCGTTTTCTCTAACGCTTCGGCGAGTTTGTCGTTCCGCTTCTGTAGTTTGGCCACGTCTTTCTTCAAGCCTTTGAGAGCTTTGTCCTTCTTCTTGGGCATTGTCGTTACCGCCTGTCGTCGAATGGTACGGTTACTTCACGCTAGGTAGATGCCCCGGCCGCGAGCGTTCGAAGGCTTCGAGATCCTCTTCGTGCGTCAGGGTGAGGCTAATATCGTCGAGGCCCTGCATGATGCGCTGCCGGGTAAAGTCGTCCATCTCGAAGGTCTCGTGGACGTTGGGGGCGGTGACGGTGAGCTCGTCCAGCTCTATCGTGATGACGGTCTCGGGGTCTTCCCTGACGGCCTCCAACAGGTCATTGACCGTCTCCTCGGGCAGGTCGATGGTGAGGAGCCCGTTCTTGACCGAGTTGTTCTTGAAGATGTCGGCGAAAGAAGGTGCGATCACCGCGCCGAAGCCGTGGTCCTTTATCGCCCAGACCGCGTGCTCGCGGCTCGAACCTGAGCCGAAGTTCTCGCCTGCGAGCAGGATCACGGCGTCTTCGTGCTCTTTCCTGTTCATGATGAACTCGTCGTCCTCGCGCCAGCCGGAGAACAGGAACTGCCCGAAGCCGGTGCGCTCGATACGCTTGAGGGCGTCGCTTGGGACGATCTGGTCGGTGTCCACGTCCGAGTAACCGAGGGGACGCGCCTTCCCCGATACGCGCTCGACGGCCTCCATCTAACCCACCTCCATCGGTACGCCGAGCTCGCTCGGCGAGGCGAAACGGCCCATGACGGCCGTCGCAGCGGCCACTGCCGGACTGACGAGGTGCGTCCTGCCACCCTTGCCCTGACGTCCCTCGAAGTTGCGGTTGCTGGTCGAGGCGCACCGCTCGCCAGGCTGCAGTATGTCCGGGTTCATGCCGAGGCACATCGAACACCCCGCGTTTCGCCAGTCGAAGCCTGCGTCCGTGAAGATCTCGGCAAGCCCCTCTTCCTCGGCCTGCTTCTTGACGCGCATCGATCCGGGTACGACCATGGCCCGGATGCCTTCCTTGACCTTGTGGCCTTCGAGAACGCCAGCGGCGGCGCGCAGGTCTTCGATGCGGGCGTTGGTGCAGGACCCGAGGAATACGGTGTCGACCTCGATATCCCGGATCGCCGTGCCTGGCGCAAGCGCCATGTACTTGAGCGCCCTCTCGTGGCCATCACTCTCGGGCTCGGGGACCTCGCCGTCGAGCGGCACGGTCTGGGCCGGGGTCGTGCCCCACGAGACGTAAGGAACAAGGTCCTCCGCCTGGATGACGACCTCCTTGTCGAACTCGGCGCCCTCGTCGGTCGCGAGCTTCTTCCACTCCTCGACCGCGGCGTCCCAGTGCTCGCCCCTGGGGGCGTACTCTCGTCCTTTCAGGTACTCGAAGGTGGTCTCGTCCGGGGCTACGAGGCCTGCCCTCGCGCCGCCTTCGATGGACATGTTGCACACGGTCATGCGGCCCTCCATCGAGAGTTGCCTGACTGCCTCGCCCCTGTATTCGATGACGTGCCCGACCCCGCCACCCGTCCCTATACGGTTCAGGATGCCGAGCATGAGGTCCTTGGCCGTGACGTCGGCGGGGAGCTCTCCCTCGACGGTGACGGCCATGGTCTTCGGGCGGTTCTGGGTCAGCGTCTGGGTGGCGAGGACGTGCTCGACCTCGCTTGTCCCGATGCCGAAGGCGAGCGCGCCGAACGCGCCGTGGGTGGCTGTGTGGGAGTCGCCGCAGACGATCACGAGCCCCGGTTGCGTCAGCCCCGTCTCGGGCCCGAGGATGTGTACGATGCCCTGCCCGATAGAGCCCCACTCGTTGAGGTCGATCCCGAACTCCTCGCAGTTGCTACTCAGGGCCTCCATCTGTCTGGCCGAGACCTTGTCCTTGATCGGCATCCCGAACTCAGACGTAGGGACATTGTGGTCCATCGTCGCGAGCGTAAGATCCGGGCGCCTTACGTTTCGGCCCGCCATTCTGAGGCCCTCGAAAGCCTGCGGGCTCGTTACCTCGTGGACCAGGTGTAGGTCGACGTAGAGGAGATCAGGCTCCCCCTCGGCGCTCCGCACCACGTGCTTCTCCCAGACTTTCTCTACCAGCGTCTTCGATTTACTCATCTGCGTCCTTCCCGTTCTCGGAGCTCTCGTAACCCTTCCTACCATTGTAGACCGCGAACCTGTGATCCTTGTATCTACACCCGACCCCCCGAAACCGGCCTCCCCGAGCCACACGAGCTGCCGCCGACTCCTGTCGTAGTCCCACGCCGCCTGCCCAAATAGCGTCCCGACGGTCACGCCGACCTCCTGGCCATAATGTTGAGGCGGACGTAATCCAATGCGGGCGTTCCATCTACCGCCGCGACCTTCTCAGCAACCTCAGCCGTGAAGGGACCCTTCAACTCTTCCGGCAACAGCTCGAGGTGCCCGCCGAGAACTACCACCCCGAGGAAGCGGGCCAGCTCTTCCACGGAATCGAACGCCGCGACCTCCTCGTGCAGCCACGTCTCGACCTCCCCGAAGCCGGCGGCCTCGAAACGTCCTTTCGTACTCGAGGGATCGGCATAGTACTTGTCGTCTTGCCAACCTTCGAAGTAGGGTCGGAAGAGCTCTTCTTGCACCGTATCGTTCACCGCCTCCGTCGCGCGGGAGATGTTGCCCTCGCCGCCGCACTGGGCGACGAGGCGGCCACCCGGTTTCAAAGCCCGCGCCAGGTTCCGAAAAAGTCGGTCGTGGTCCTTGATCCAATGGAACGCCGCCGTGGAGAAGACCAGATCCACACGCTCCCGAACCTCGAGCGACAGGAGATCCTGGCGCTCCACCCTCACGCGCGGCTCCCCCTCGAACCGCCTCCTCGCCGCCTCGACCATCGCCCTGGACCTGTCCACGGCCAACACTGATCCCTCGGGCAACCTGGCGAGCAAGAGCTCCGTCACCCTACCAGTCCCGCAACCCGCGTCGACGGCCGCCTCGCCCCCCCTCAGCTCGAGCCGCCCTAGGACCCCAGCCCCCCAACGGGTCTGCGGTGCAGAGAGCTTCTCGTACTCACCAGCATCCCACTCGCGCGCCAGAGTCAAACCTCACTTGTGCTATCTCAAAATGTGAGACATAATGACCGACATATGGACAGTATAGAAGCTATCTCGTCAGGGAGCAAGAGTGGGGTTGGGGTGCTCGACAAGTCGGTGGCGATCCTGGCCTTTCTCTCGGAAGAGGGTCCGGCGTCGCTGGCTGAGGTGGTAGGAGGCACTGGGTTGCCACGTCCCACGGCGCACAGGCTCCTTTCTGCGCTCGAGACGCACCACCTTGTATCGCGGCAGGATGGGCGATATGTGTTGGGGTTGAGGTTGCTCGGGTGGGGGAACAGGGCTGCCGGGGTCGGTCTCGTGGGGCTGGCGCTGCCTGTGCTCGAGGAGTTGCGCGACGAGAGTGGGGAGAGCACGCAGCTCTACGTGCGGGAGGGGGAGCACAGGGTATGTGTGGCCTCCGTGGAGAGGGTGACTGGGTTGAGGGACTCAGTACCCGTTGGCGCCGTCATGCCGCTCTCGCGGGGGTCTGCTGGGAAGATCCTTCTGGCCTTCGCGCCTGGCGGGGTGGATAGCAGGCCTGATGCGGCGGAGCTAAGGGGTATAAGGGTCAGGGGCTGGTCCGAGAGCGTCGCCGAGCGGGAGGCCGGGGTGGCGAGCGTCAGCGCGCCGGTCTTCGGGGAGGACGGTAGGCTCAGGGCGGCGGTGAGCATCAGCGGTCCCATTTCCCGTCTTACAGCGAGTCCTGGCCAGCGCCTCTCGCACCTGGTCTTAGATGCGGCAAGGAAGGTAGAGGGCATGTCGGGAGGCGCTTAGCGGACTCTGGCGTGTCCGTTAGAATGTGGTCATGGAGACCAGACAGAGAGTATTCAGTGGCATTCAACCGAGCGGCAACTTGCACGTTGGTAATTATGTGGGGGCCCTCAAGAACTGGGTCGCGATGCAGGATGAGTACGAGAACTACTTCTGCATCGTCGACCTGCATGCGATCACGGTGCCCCAGGACCCCGAGGTGTTACGGCAGAAGATCAGGGAGGTGGCTGCCATCTACCTCGCCTCGGGCCTCGATCCCGAGAGGTGTGTGATCTTCCGCCAGAGCAGGGTCAGCGCGCACGCGGAGCTCTGTTGGCTACTTAACAGCGTGGCGCGCTTCGGCGAGCTCTCGCGCATGACGCAGTTCAAGGACAAGACACGCAAAGGCGGTGTCGAGTCTGCGAGCGCTGGCCTCTTCGACTATCCCGTGCTCCAGGCTGCAGACGTGCTCCTCTACAACGCGCACCTCGTCCCCGTCGGCGAGGACCAGAGGCAGCACCTCGAGCTCATGCGCACGCTCGCCAGGAGGTTCAACCACCTCTACGGAGAGACCTTCGTCGTGCCAGAGGCCATGATCCCGCCCACAGGGGCGAGGGTGATGGCGCTCGACGTGCCTGAGGAGAAGATGAGCAAGAGCTCCCCGAGGCCTGGTAGCTACGTCGCCATCCTCGACGACCCTGACGCTATAAGGAAGAAGATCCGGCGCGCCAAGACGGACTCGGGTACGGAGATCGTGGCCTCTGAAGACAAGCCGGCCATAACGAACTTGCTCGACGTCTACTCGGCGATGTCAGGCGATCCTGTCTCCGGCATCGAGGCCGACTACGAGGGCAAGGGCTACGGCGACCTCAAGAAGGACCTCGCCGAGGTCGTCGTTGACGGCCTCGCACCCGTCAGGGGCCGCGCCCACGAACTGCTCGACGACCCCGCTGAACTCGACCGCCTGCTCGACTCGGGTGCGAGACGCGCGCAGGAGGTCGCACTGCCCACCCTGGAGAATGCCCAGACCAGGCTCGGCCTCGATTAAGGGTAAGATCCCACGACTACTCCACAAGCACGAGGAGGCGAACCAATGGAAGCCCGCTACATCGTGGACGAGAACGGCAAGCGCACGGGCGTCATCCTGCCCGTCGAAGAGTACGAGCGTCTGATCGAGGCTCTCGAGGATCTGGAGGATGCCCGTGCGGCCGACGAAGTGAGAGCCGCCGTGGCACGTGGCGATGACGAGTTCATCCCCTACGAGCAAGCTCGGGAAGATATAGCAAGGGGGCGGGCCACCAGCGGGTGAGCTACCGTCTCTCCATATCTCGGAGAGTTGGCAAGCGCATGGAGAAGCTTCCCACCGGTGTCTACGACCGGGTGGACAGTGCGATACTAGCGCTCGCCGATGATCCCCGACCGCCGGGCTGTTCAAGGCTTAGGGGTCGAGACGACTGGCGAATCAGGGTGGGAGACTACCGGATCGTCTACGGAATCGACGATGACAGGCGCACGATAGAGATTCTAAACGTCGCCCACAGGCGAGACGTCTACCGCCGAGGATAGAGTTGCAACGCCTCCGCTCGACGCTCGACCGCATAGACCGCAAAGGATACGGGGCCTACAAAGACCTCTCCGGCTCCCACGACTTCGGTTCTTTCACCCTCTCCGTAGACAGAGTTCAACGTGATCCCTTCGCACCACCTTCCCTGATCCGCATCCGGACGAAACAGAACACTTTCGGCCGAAATCTGTTCGCGGACCAGGTACGCAGGGTCGCTTTCGAGGACTTCCTCACAAGGAGCGTCGAGAAGACCATCAGGCGCGTCGTGCGGGGAAACCGGGGCTCGGGTGGGAGCGGCCGGGTGGAGATACAGCGTACCTCCCAGGTCGTGCTCCCCCGCACCTCGATGGTCGTCGCGCCTGAATACGTCGAGGCCCGCATGGCCGTCGGCCTCCCCGCCAGGGGCAGGAGCGTCGACGCCCGCTCGGCGAAGACCGTGCTTCTCGAAGAGCTGCCCGAGGTCATGCGCCGGTCACTGGCCCCCGCTCAGGAAGGTGACGTGGACGAAGAGAGCGCGAGGCTCCACGTCGAGGCGGTCGAGGACGCGGACCACCTACGGGGGCTATTGCCTGAGTTGGGCCTGGTCGCGTTCGTCGCCGACGGGGCGATCTTGCCGCGGGAGAGCGGGGCGAGCGACAGCCCGTTAAGGAGCGGTGCCGTGCCTTTCGTGAGTCCGGAGGAGTACAGGGTGGAGGTGGACCTGCCGAACGCTGGCATCGTCACGGGGATGGGGGTTCCGGAGGGCGTCACGCTCGTGGCGGGGGGTGGGTTTCACGGGAAGAGCACGCTGCTCTCGGCGCTTTTGTGGGGTGTCTACGACCACGTGCCCGGCGACGGCAGGGAGCTCGTGGTGGCTCGGGGTGATGCGGTCAAGATCAGGGCCGAGGACGGCAGGAGCGTCTCAGGGGTGGACATATCGGCCATGATCGGGAAACTGCCTGGCGGCCGTAGCACGGAGGACTTCTCGACGACAAATGCCTCGGGATCCACCTCCCAGGCCACGAACATCGCCGAGGCCATCGAAGCGGGCACGTCGCTCCTGCTCGTTGACGAGGACACGAGCGCGACGAACTTCATGATCAGGGACGAGAGGATGCGCGAGCTGGTGCGCAGCGAACCCATCTCCCCTTTTATCGACCTGGTGCGCCCCATGCACCGCTCCCTTGGTGTCTCGACGGTCGTTGTCGTCGGCGGGGTCGGCGACTACCTGGACGTGGCAGACCGTGTGATCCTACTGGAGGACTACGCGCCTACTGATGCGACTCCCCGCGCCCGCGAAATAACCCGAAAGTTCCCGCCCCGCGCCCCGCTCGCTCAAATGGAGGTGCACCCGCCGCGCGAACGTACCATCGACGCGTCCTCGGTAGACCTGAGACGGGGCAAACGCCAGAGCGCCCGCGGCAGGGGCCTCCACACCATCGAGCTCGGCCGCGAGCGGGTCGACCTCTCCTACCTGACGCAGCTCGCCGAGGCCGGACAGACGGAGGCGGCGGCCCGCATCATCGGGGAGTGGGTCGCCTCTGGCGAGGTGCGCGGGATGCGGGATCTCCTGACGGGGGCGCTGGCCTCCGTCTCGAAGAACGGCCTCGATTCGCTCGGCGGCCACGGGGGGCATCCTGGCGAGATGAGCCTGCCGCGCGCCCAGGAGCTGGCCGCCGCCATAAACCGTATCCGCCCGCTGCGGGCCGGCCCGCAAACGTAGAAGCCATGCTGGTGTGGCTGGTATCATTAGATATTGAGCATGACGGAGACGAGAGAAGACTGGATAGAGGAAGCTGCTGACGTGGACAACACGGATACCCCATCCTGGTTCAGGTCGAAAGCGGTCGCCGTACACCTCTACACGGCGAGCGGCGCCGTGCTCGCCCTCCTGATGCTCGTGGCCGCCTTCCAGGGCGAGGCCGTAAAGGCCCTGTGGCTGATGCTCATCTCGCTCCTTATCGACTCGACCGACGGTCTCCTCGCGAGGCGCTTCAGGGTCAGGGAGGCGCTCCCCTTCTTCGACGGGGCGCTCCTCGACAACATCGTGGACTACATGACCTACGTCTTCGCCCCCATCGTCCTCCTCTGGAGCGGGGGTTACCTGCCCGATGGCAACGCGGGGATAGTCCTCGCCGCCCTGCCGCTCCTTGCCTCGAGCTACCAGTTCTGCCGCGTAGACGCCAAGACCGAGGACCACTACTTCCTCGGCTTCCCTAGCTACTTCAACGTCGTCGCCTTCTACGCCATAGTCTTCCATCCAGGCCCGCTGGTGCTCGCCGCCGTGCTCGTCGCCTGCTCTTTTTTGGTCTTCGTCCCCATCCGATACGTCTACCCGACGCGCACCGTCGCCTTCCGCAGGCTCTCCCTGACGCTCACGGCCATGTGGCTCGCGAGCTACGCCGCGATACTCTGGCAGATGCCAGAACCTGACCCCCGCATCCTGGCCTTCTCCATCCTCTACCTCATCTACTACTTCGGACTCAGCCTCTACCTCTCAGCCAAGCTGCTGGAAGCCCGCCGCACCCAGGAACGCGAAGCTTAATAAGCACGCCTGCTTCGCAGGCTTGTCAGCACGCTCCGGCTTCGCCTCCGCTTGTCAGCACGTTCAAGCCTAGCGGCTTTCACTTGTCAGCAACGCTTCGGCCTTCGGCCTCGCTTTCAGCCTTCGGGTTCACGGCCTACTCTTCTCGCTGATCGCCCGTAGCCGGAATCGTGATTCGCGGTAGGTCGGTACCTTTGCGGATTACTTTGGCTTCGTACGGCATCGGCTTGGTCACTTACGCGGTGTAGAACCCGGGCGAGTGCCCCTCCTACCACCCTCCTCCTCCCACACGACCGTCATTCCCGCGAAAGCGGGAATCTACGGCAACGGACGCTGCGAGCCTCCAACCACAATTGGTGACCCGGTTTACGTACCAGTTCCCCATCCACGAAACCCGCCCGTCTTGAATCCGGGTCGAAGACTTCGCTCCGTTCGAAGATCCGATCTTCAGGCTTGACTTCTCCGTACCATTACACTATTATCTAATAAATGAACGTGTTCATTTTTATAGGAGGAGAAGGTGGCGGGAGTTTCGGGGTTAACGCCCAAGGCGTTACGGACGAGGGAGCGGATTCTCGAAGCGGCGCTTCGGCTATTCGCGGAGAAGGGCTACGAGGCGACGACGTTGCGGGATGTGGCGCGGGAGGCGGGGGCCAGTCTGGGGCTTGCGTACAGGTATTTTGCGTCCAAGGAGGAGTTTGCGCTCGCGTTGTACATGCGGTTGGCGGAGGAGTCTGAGGAGTGGGTTCGGGATGGGCTTGTGGGGGGGACGGTGGCTGAGCGGTTCGAGCGGGCGATGGTTGCGAAGTTGGATCAGGTATCCCCCCATCGCGGTCCCCTTGCCGCACTCCTATCCCGATCGCTGGATCCCAACTCCCCCATCTCCGCGCTCGGCGAAGGCACAGTTGCGGTGCGCGAGAAGATGGGTGGTGTCTTTCTGGAGGTCGTGCGGGGCGCGAGCGACGCGCCGGGTGAGAAGCAGGCGAGAGAGCTTGGCAACCTCCTCTACGCCCTGCACCTCGCCATCCTGCTGTACTGGTTTCACGATAGGACCCCTGGGGGGCGCGCTACCCGAGATCTCGTAGGCTCAGCCCGCGAGACGCTCCGCTACCTGCGGCCCGCCCTCCGGCTCCCGCCCATGTCCCGCGTCCTCTCCCGGCTCGCGGGCGCACTGGGAAACGTCGGTATGAACGCCACTGCTCCTCCTGCGGAGGAATCCGGAGAAGCGCGATGAGTGTGGCCATGACCTTCTGGTTCGGTTAGAGAGATGAGCATGAGGCTTCCGCTCAGGCTGCTGTATACGATGGCCGTGGTCCTTGCGGTGCTCGCCACGCTCTTCCTGATCCTGACGATGGCGCTGAAAATCTCCGATCTCCTGGTGCCTTCCTCGTCCTCGCAAGCGAAAGATAGATCGCGTATCGAGGCGACGATGGTCGAAAAGACCGAGGGTGGGCGCGCTTGCGACGGCAGTTCGGCGTCCTTCGACGCGGAAGGGTTGACCGGCAGGATCGCCTACCGAAGAGGGGCCTGTACACGGTCAACACCGACGGCACGGGCCTCACCAAAATCTCCTGGCCGAAGATCGACCCGGAAACGAACGTCAGAGAGAACGATAGGTACTGGTCGGACCCGACCTACTCACCTGACGGCAAGAGAATAGCCTTCGTCAAGGGCTGGGATGATTGGCAGATCTATACGATGAACCCGGACGGTACAGACGCTCGGCAGGTAACGCATGATGCCGGAGGGCATGAGATCCAATCATGGTCTCCGAACGGCGAGAAAATCCTCTATGAGAACTTGTCCACCGGGCATCGCAAGCTCTTCGTGATAAGCGCCGACGGAACCGGAATGCGACGGCTCACGACCGTGCCATCGTCGGAATATGACTTGAACCGCATTCACAACGTCCTGTGGCTGCCCCTGAAGAGTGGAGGTCTCGAGCATGAATGACCTGCCAATCGGGAGGACCGTTAGCGAAAAACCCAGGCCGATAAGCCCCAACATCGTCGAGGTCGGGCTAGGCAACGCTCTGGAGTGGGCCATCCAGCGCTGGGTGGCATGGACCGGAAGGAAGGTGCGAATACCGGAGGCGCTCT
>JBBPYN010000146.1:0-15818 GCA_038199875.1 Rubrobacterales bacterium | reverse complement strand
TCACCCCGAAGAGGGTGGCGGCCTCGCTCTTGGGCATGCCGCGCTTTAGGGCATCGACTATCTTCTGTCTGAGATCTTCTGAGTAGGCTTTCATGTTTGCATGATCTCATGTGGGTCAAGGTTTTTGCTCACCGCTGTAGCAGCTGCAGCGGACTCGGCTGCTGACCCTCTTGCTGTTGATCGCCCTGCGTCATCGAAACCTCCTGCTCCGACGTTCTTGGTACGTCTGTCTATACCCAGTACGCCTCGGCGCAAGACACCGCGCATACTCCGCAAAGTTTACTTGCCGGACCGGAGGGGCATGACAGATGAGTAGCGAGGCGTTGGAGAGGCGGAGGGTGCATGGTATCGGAGGGTCCTGCGGTTGAGGATGACAGGCGTATGAGCGGGGACGAAGGCTACGCCGTCCGCGCCGGGCAGGACCGCGGAGAGAGCGTGGGAGACCCCGACATACAACTCGACGTGCCCGCCCTTAATATCGAGGAGATCGACCTCGAGGTCGAGGACCTGCAGGTCCGGTTGTCCATCCAGGCCGAGCTGGCTGACCTGGTGAAGATCAAAGTGGGACTCGACGCGGAGTTGGGCGGGGTAAAGCTTGGGATCAAAGGCGTGGAAGCCCAGGCCCAACTGAAGGCCCGCCTGGACAACGTGCGCGCCATATTCAGCGAGGTGCTGTCATCGTTGCAGCACAGCCCGCAGTTTTTCCGCGGGTCGCTGGACACCGGGGTCGTAGGTGAGACCGGCTATGTCTCAGGCCCACCGGCGGACGGAGACGCGGGAGAACCGGAAGCGACAGAAGCGGCAAGGTTCAAGGCGAGGGAACTGGGCGTAGATCTCTCCGGCCTCGAAGGCACGGGCTCGGGCGGGCGTATCATCCTCAGGGACGTCACGCGGGCAGCGGGGGCATAACCCCGACCACCTCCAGCGTATACAATCAGACGGAGTGGAAGGAGTAATCTCGTGGCCAACAGGTTTTTCAAGGAGACATCGGCGGAGATCATCTCGGACCTGCTCTCCGACGCGCGGGTGAAGCGCGTCAGGGAGTACGTGCGGGGCGAAGAGTTCAAGGCCGACCGCGAACGCGTGCGCCGCGACGCTGCAGACCGCCTGAAGAACATCCGCGAGCGCTACCGCACCAAACGCCGCGACCCCGAGACCGCCGCCCGCGAGAGGGAACTAACCCTCCGCCTCGCCGAAGTCGAAGCCGACGCCGCCGACCTCCGCATCCAACTCTCCGAACTGCTAGAAGAGGAGGAGAAGCTCCGCAGCGCCCTCGACGAACTCTAAAGTTCTCCGAGCACCAAAGCAGCACATGAAGATATTCATCGCCCCTTCGGCCACAGGCGAAGCCGAAGCGTGCTTTCCATAATCCTTACTAGATACTAGTATGCAACAGGATTGCTACGCACTTGTGCTCTGCTGGTGTACATGTAAAAATGGGCGCTCCGTACCCTGGACGCCATAGGAGACGAATTGTTGACCCCTGGAGCCGGACTTTACGACCCCATGTACGAGCACGATGCTTGCGGGCTCGGGTTCGTAGCGAGGCTTGACGGCCGCAGGACGCGCGAGACGGTCGAGGAGGGCCTCCAGGTCCTGCACAACCTGGAGCACAGGGGCACGACGGGGAGCGACCCTGAGACGGGGGACGGGGCCGGCATCCTCACCCAGATCCCCGACGGCTTCTTCCGCAAGGAGTGTAAGGAGCTAGGCATCGAACTTCCTGGAGCCGGAAGCTACGGCGTGGGGATGCTTTTCGAGACGGGCGAGGATGATGATCTCGATTGTGGGGATCGGCTCGCGGAGATCTGTGCCGAGGAGGGCCACGAGTTACTGGGTTTTCGGGACGTCCCCGTGGCGCCCGACGCCGTGGGCAAGGTCGCGCGCAGCGTCATGCCGCGCATTAGGCAGTTCTTTATAGGGCACCGTGGGGGAGACGGGGCGGCCTTCGAGCGGAAGCTCTACGTCATCAGGCGGCGGCTGCACAGGACCGTGGAGGACTCCCACGGCTGTTACGTGGTCAGCCTTTCGTCGAGGACGGTTATCTACAAGGGGCTTTTGAAGGGCCGGCAGTTGTCGCGGTTCTATCCCGACCTCGGGGATGCGGCTTTCGCCAGCGCGCTCGCGCTCGTCCACGAGCGGTTCTCGACGAACACTTTGGGGAGTTGGGATCTCGCGCACCCTTACCGCTACATCGCGCACAACGGCGAGGTCAACACCATCAGGGGGAATATAAACTGGATGCGGGCGCGCGAGAGCCGCCTACGTTCTGAGCTTTTCGGGGAGGACCTCGGGAAACTCTCGCCGGTCATCCTGCCTGGACAGAGCGACTCAGCGGCCTTCGACAACGCTCTGGAGCTGTTGCACCTCGCGGGGCGGAGCCTGCCGCACGCGGTCGCCATGATGGTCCCTGAGGCCTGGGAGAACGACGAGTTGATGGACCCCGAGCGGCGCGCCTTCTACCAGTACCACAGCGCCCTGATGGAGCCGTGGGACGGCCCCGCGGCGGTCGCCTTCACCGACGGCCGCGTCGTAGGCGCCACCCTGGACAGGAACGGATTGCGTCCCGCGCGTTACTCCGTTACGAAGGACGGAAGGGTCATTATGGCCTCCGAGGACGGGGCCCTGAGGGTGCCTGCTGAGGACGTGATCGAACGCTGGAGGCTGCGGCCGGGAAAGATGCTCGTCGTCGACACGGAGCGGCACGAATTGTTGCACGACGAGGACGTCAAGAAGCCTTTGTTCGGGCGCCGGCCGTACCGGGACTGGCTCGATGAGGGTGAGATCCACCTAAACGAGCTCCCCGAGCCAGGCGCCGACCCGCGTCCCGAACCGGCCACCCTCTTGCAGCGCCAGAGGGCCTTCGGTTACACTATCGAGGACCAGCGCATACTCCTCGCCCCGATGGCCCAGAACGGCAAGGAGCCGGACGGGTCGATGGGCACGGACACGCCTCTGGCCGTCCTCTCCGAGAGGCCGCAGCTCTTGTTCTCGTACTTCAAGCAGCACTTCGCGCAGGTCACGAACCCCCCGATAGACCCCTTGCGCGAGGAGCTCGTCATGTCGCTCAAGATGAGCCTCGGGCCCGAGCAGAACCTCTTCGACGAGACAAAGAAGCACTGCCGCAGGGTCCTCATCGACCAGCCGGTCCTCACGGCCGTGGAGCTCGAGAAGATCCGGGCCCTCGGCGACGAGCGGGCTAGCTCCACGACGCTCTCCACCCTGTTCCCGGTCTCGGCCGGGGAGGAGGGGATGGAGGAGGCCCTCGGCCGGCTTTGCGAGAAGGCCGAGAGCGCGGTCAAGGGCGGCTCGGCCGTGCTCGTCCTGAGCGACAGGGGCGTGAACGAGATACAGGCCCCGATACCTAGCCTGCTGGCCACGGCGAGCGTTCATCATCACCTGGTGCGGGCCGGCATAAGGACGGCCACTACGCTCGTCGTGGAGACGGCTGAGGCGCGCGAGATCCACCACTTCGCCCTCCTCGTCGGCTACGGCGCGACCGCCGTGAACCCCTACCTCGCCTTCGAGACCATAGAGGAGCTTGCCGAATCCCACTTGATGGAGGGCGTCGGTCCTGAGGAGGCGGCGAAGAACTACGTCAAGGCCGTGGGGAAGGGTCTGCTCAAGGTCATCTCCAAGATGGGCATCTCCACGCTCTTCTCCTACTTAGGGGCCCAGATCTTCGAGGCCGTGGGCCTGAGCGAGGGTTTGATCGACAAGCACTTCACCGGTACGGCCTCCCGCGTCGGTGGGGTCGGGACGGACGCTTTGGCGCGCGAGGTGCTCGAACGCCACAGGAGCGCTTTCGCCGCGGCCGAGGACAACGCGGAGGAGCTCGAGGTCGGTGGCGAGTACCAGCTCAGGGCGCAGGGCCAGTACCACCAGTGGAACCAGTTGAGCATCCCTCCCCTGCAGCGGGCCGTCAAGACCGGCAACTTCGAGACCTTCAAGGAGTTCAGCCGGCACTTCGACGAGCACAGCGAGCGCTTCGCCACGCTGCGCGGCCTCTTCGGTTTCGAGGAGAACCCCATCCCCATCGATGAGGTCGAGCCGGCCAGGGAGATCGTCAAGCGCTTCACGACAGGCGCTATGTCCCTTGGCTCCATCTCGAAGGAGACGCACGAGACCCTGGCCGTCGCGATGAACCGGATAGGCGGCAAGTCCAACACAGGAGAGGGCGGAGAGGACCCCAGGCGTTTCACGCCTGACGAGAACGGCGACAACCGCCGCAGCGCCATAAAGCAGGTCGCGAGCGGGCGCTTCGGCGTTACGGCAGAGTACCTGGTCAACGCCGACCAGCTGCAGATCAAGATGGCCCAGGGCTCCAAGCCTGGCGAGGGCGGCCAGTTGCCAGGCGGTAAGATCAGCGAGTACATAGCGAAGATAAGGTACTCTACACCAGGTGTCGGCCTCATCTCGCCGCCGCCCCACCACGATATCTACTCGATAGAGGACCTCGCGCAGCTCATCCACGACTTGAAGAACGCGAACCCACGGGCCAGGGTGAGCGTGAAGCTCGTCGCCGAGGTCGGGGTTGGGACGGTCGCGGCAGGGGTCGCGAAGGCGAAGGCCGACCACATAACCATCTCGGGCCACGACGGCGGGACCGGGGCCTCCCCGCTCTCCTCCATAAAGCACGCAGGCCTGCCGTGGGAGCTCGGGATCGCCGAGGCCCAGCAGGTGCTCGTCGAGAACGGGCTGCGTGGGCGTGTGATCCTGCAGACCGACGGCCAGCTCAAGACGGGACGCGACGTCATCGTAGCCGCGCTCCTCGGTGCCGAGGACTTTGCCTTCTCGACGGCGCCGCTAGTGGCCACTGGCTGCATCATGATGCGTGTCTGCCACCTCAATACGTGTCCCGTTGGGATCGCGACGCAGGACCCCGAGCTCAGGAAGCTCTTTACGGGCACGCCTGAGCACGTTATCAACTACTTCTTCTTCGTCGCGGAAGAGGTAAGAGAGTACATGGCCAGCATGGGCTTCAGGAGCTTCGAGGAGATGATCGGACGCGCCGACAAGCTCAGGATGCGCGAGGCCATCGAGCACTGGAAGGCCGGCGGCGTGGACCTCTCTGCGATCCTCCACCGGGTCGAGGCCCCCGAAGGTGAGGCGATACACCACTCCGAGACCCAGGACCACGGCCTCGAGAAAGCGCTCGACAACGAGTTGATAGAGAGGTGCGGCCCCGCGCTGGATAGCGGCGAAGAGGTCTACTTCGAGCAACCCATAACCAACACCAAACGTACTGTTGGCGGGATGCTCTCAGGTGAGATCGCCAGGCGCTACGGTAACGAGGGCCTGCCTGACGGCACGGTCCGCATAGACTTCCACGGGGTCGCGGGACAGTCGTTCGGGGCGTGGCTCGCACGCGGCCTGACCTTCACCCTGGAAGGAACGACTAACGACTACGTCGGCAAGGGCCTCTCGGGCGGCCGTCTCGCCGCCTTCCCCTCCAGGCTGGCTGGCTACAGCGCGGAGCGCAACGTCGTCGTCGGCAACGTTGCGCTCTACGGGGCGACCGCCGGCGAGGCGTACTTCAGGGGCTTCGCGGGGGAGCGCTTCGCCGTCAGGAGCTCGGGCGCACACGCTGTCGTCGAGGGCGTCGG
Organism: Rubrobacterales bacterium; assembly: GCA_038199875.1. Lineage (GTDB taxonomy): Bacteria > Actinomycetota > Rubrobacteria > Rubrobacterales > Rubrobacteraceae > Rubrobacter_D. The sequence continues at coordinate 10,212 of JBBPYN010000146.1, read as the reverse complement.
CGACCATTGCTGCGAGTACATGACGGGCGGGGTCGTCGTCGTGCTCGGCGAGACGGGGCGCAACTTCGCCGCGGGCATGAGCGGCGGCGTCGCGTTCGTCCTCGACGAGGCGGGACGCTTCGAGACCCTGTGCAACAAGGACATGGTCGGCCTCGAGCCCGTCGAGAGCGAGGACGACCTCGAACTCCTGCGCGGCATGGTCGAGCGGCATCTGGAGTGGACAGGGAGCGAGAGAGCACAGCACGTTCTAGACGACTGGGACGAAATCCTGCCCCGCTTCGTCAAGGTGATGCCGCACGACCTCAAGCGGGTGTTGCAAGAGCGGCAGGAGGCCGAGCTGGAGGTGGTGAGCTAGTGGGGGACGTGAAGGGCTTCCTCAAGATCGGACGTAAGCCGACGCCCAAGCGGACCATCGAGGAGCGCGTTCAGGACTACCGCTACGTCTACGAGCCGATGCCTGACGAGGAGCTCAAGGGCCAGGCCTCGCGTTGCATGGACTGCGGCGTGCCCTTCTGCAACACGGGCTGCCCGCTTGGGAACCTGATCCCCGACTGGAACGACCTCGTCTACCGCGAGCACTGGGAGCAGGCCATCGACCGCCTGCACCAGACCAACAACTTCCCCGAGTTCACGGGTATGCTCTGCCCAGCCCCGTGCGAGGCCGCCTGCGTCCTCGCCATCAACGACAAGCCCGTGACCATAAAAGAGATAGAACTTTCGATCATTAATCGGGCCTTCGAGGAGGGATGGGTCGTCGCCAGGCGGACACCGCCCGAGAGGCGGACGGGCAAGAGGGTCGCCATCGTCGGGAGTGGGCCAGCCGGGCTCGCGGCGGCGCAGCAGCTCAACTGGGCCGGCCACACGGCCGTCGTCTTGGAGAAGGACGATAAGATCGGTGGTCTTCTCCGCTACGGTATCCCCGACTACAAGATCGAAAAGTGGGTCGTCGACCGTCGCACAGCCATCATGGAAGAGGAAGGCGTAGAGTTTCGGACCAACGCGCACGTCGGCGAGAATCCTACGACGGGAGAGCTCGAGAGCGAGTTCGACGCCGTCGTCCTCGCCGTCGGCGCCCTTCAGGGACGTGACCTCGACGTGCCAGGCCGCGAGCTAGGCGGCATTCACCTCGCGATGGACTACCTGGTGCAGCAGAACAGGAGGGTGGCCGGCCTCCCGACGGACGCTGAGGTCGAGATCTCCGCTTCAGGTAAGAACGTCGTCATCCTGGGCGGCGGCGACACGAGCGCCGACTGCCTCGGCAACTCCCACCGCGAAGGTTGCGCCTCGGTCAAAGTCCTGACCCACGGCCCCAGGCCACCAGAGACCCCAGACGATCTCACCTGGCCTGACTGGCCATTCATCCTCCACACCTACCCGGCCCACGAGGAGGGTGGCGAGCGCGGCTTCTCCGTAGCCGTCATGGGCTTCTCCGGTACAGACGGCCACGTCGAGAAGATGCACGCCGTCGAGACAGAACGTACTCAGGATGGCCAAACGGTCCCCAAAGAGGGCACGGACTTCGAAATAGAGACGGACCTGGTGTTACTCGCCATCGGCTTCACCGGACCGGTGCGCGGCCGCCTCCTCGAAGAAATGAACCTAGGCTACACGGATCGCGGCGCCATCCACTCCGAGAACGGCCACGGCACCAGGGAGGCCAGAGTCTTCGTCGCCGGCGACGCCAGGCTGGGGGCGGATCTGATCGTCACGGCCATCGCCGAGGGCCGCAAGGCCGCGCGCCAGGCCGACGAGTTCCTGATGGGCCAGAGCCTGCTGCCTGGGTAGCAGGCTGCGCCCTTCGGGCTACGCAGCACGCTCAGGCTAACGCCTTCGCTTGTCAGCAACGCTACGGCCTTTCAGGCCTCGCTATCAGTTTTCTGTTTACCGCGGGCGCGGGGAACCACTTTGACCCTCGTTACGGCGCGTCGGCTGACGTATAACAAGGACGGTTCTCGAAGGTCGACGGGAGGATGGTACCAATAGAGTTTTCGAAGGAGCAGGCGCGTACGCTGTTGCTCGCGGCGCAGGGTCTTGGTTCTGTTCCGGAGCGTTCTGCGACAAAAGAGGACGTGCTCGATGCTATTCGGCGGATGGGAATTCTGCAGATCGACTCCATCTCCGTCGTCGCGCGCAGCCCTTACCTGGTGTTGTGGAGCAGGCTCGGTCCTTACGATTCCATCTGGCTTGACGAGCTGCTCGCTCGAGGGAGTATCTTCGAGTACTGGTCGCACGCGGCGTGCTTTATTCCCATCGAGGACTACAGCCTCTACCGGCGGCTCATGCTCGCGAGAACGGGGAAGTCGCGGGCCTGGATGGAGGCCCACCCTGATGCGCTGGAGCAAGTTATGGAGCGCATCAGCGAGGGCGGGCCCGTGCGCTCGGCTGAGTTCGCGCGCACAGACGGGAAGGCCGGTGGCTGGTGGGAGTGGAAGCCCGAGAAGCGGGCGCTGGAGCACCTGTTCGCCGCCGGTGAGCTCATGATCACCCACCGCGAGAACTTCAATCGCGTCTACGACCTGCGCGAACGCGTGCTGTCTAACGCCCTGCCCGGCTGGGAAGACGCACTCGCCCCTAACGAGCAAGAGGTGCGGCGGGCGCTCGCTCTAAGAGCGGTACGCGCCCTAGGCGTCGCCGTAGCGCGCTGGGTGCCTGACTACTTCCGCACCCCGAAGAGAGGTGCCACGCCACTGCTCGAAGATCTGGCGGACGAGGGCTCACTTCTCAGGGCCGGCATCGAGGGCGAGATCGCTTACGTCCACCCTGAGAACGCTGGGCTGGCCGAGCAGGTTCTGTACGGCGGCATGCGGTCTTCCGTCACGACGCTCTTGTCCCCCTTCGATCCCGTGGTCTGGGACCGGGCGCGGGCCCTCGAGCTCTTCGGTTTCGAGTACAAGATCGAGGTCTACACTCCGGCGGCCAGGCGCCGTTACGGATACTACTCCCTTCCCATACTGCACCGTGGTGCGCTTGTTGGCAGGCTCGACGCGAAAGCCCACCGCAAGCAGGGCCTCTTCGAGGTAAAGGCCGTACACCTGGAGCCGGACATCGCGGCTTCTGACGAGCTCGTCTCCAGCATCGCCGAAGCACTACGAGATTTCGCCGGCTGGCATCGAACGCCGGAAGTGCTGGTCCGCAGGTCGGATCCTTCTGAACTCGCAGAGGTGCTTCGGATGGCGCTGAATAGTGATGCTGGGACGACCGTCACCGGACACGGGAAGACAACCTAGGCACGACGAACCGGTAGATGCCAGCCCGGTAAGGACCTGGCGGATGCTGCTATCCTTGCGGCTCGTAACCGTCCACGCCCCGATCGTATAGGAGGCTTACGATGACCCGCGAAGAGGCGACGAAGCTCATCCTGGAAGCGAAGCGCGAGAAGGATCTCACCTTCGATGCCATAGCGCAGAAGGTCGGTCGCCACAAAGTCTGGACCACGGCGACCCTACTAGGGCAGCACCCTATGAGCGAGGAAGAGGCACGTACCGTCGTGGATCTACTCGGGCTCGACGACGGGGTGTCGAAAGTGCTCCAGGAGATCCCGATGCGGGGATCCCTCGACGCCGACGTGCCCACGGACCCCACTATCTACCGCATACACGAGATCACACAGGTCTACGGCACAGCCACGAAAGCCCTGATCCACGAGGAGTTCGGCGACGGCATCATGAGCGCCATCAAACACTGGAAGCCGTCCCGTACAGGTCGATTTCTCGCGTCAGGCGACCTTCTCGTCCCACGCGATGTGGTAGTCGTGCATCCACGTCAGGGATCCACCGTTGGCCACGCGCTTGAGGATCATGGGCATCATCATGTCGCGTATCACCCTCGCGACTGGACCGGCGGCCTTGCTGTTGCTCGTCCTCGCCCCGTGCGCGACGATGCGCTCCACCCGCCTGCGGCGCAGCCGCTCGTAGACGGCGAAAGCCCGAGATATGTCCGGCAGATCTCGCAGACACCTGGCGAGGACGACGGCGTCCTCGATGGCCATGGATGCGCCCTGTCCCGCTGAAGGGGCCGTGGCGTGTGCGGCGTCCCCGATGACGATCATCGTCCCCCTGTGCCACGTCGGGACCGATGGGAGGTCGTAGGTGGCCCACCCGGCGAGCTTTCCCGGGGTGGCGCGGATGATCTCGACGGCAGGCGTGTCGTCCTCGGCGAAGAGATCCACCAGCATCTCCCTCCACTGTTCCGAGCTGATAGCAGCGAGCTCAGCCCTGCTCGGCTCGTCGGCGCGGGGAGGGTTGGCGAACCACCAGACCTCGCCGGAGGGGTGAACAGCGTAGCCGAAGAACGCCCGCTTTCCGAAGACCATTCGGAACGTGCCTGGTTCGGCCTGGACGCGCACGCCGCCGGCGAACCCGCCGATGTTGAGCACAGGGATGTAGCGGGCCCCAGGGGCGGACGGGTCGATGATCCTGCGGGCGCAGGAGTGTATGCCGTCGGCCCCGATCAGGAGGTCTCCCTCGGACTCCGTCCCATCCTCGAACCGGGCCACGACACCGCCGTCGGGTGTAGACTCGGCATCCACTAGCCGCTTACCGTACTCGATGCGGGCGCCGCGGCTGACCGCCTCGTCGCGCAGCGCCTGGTAGAGATCGGCCCGCTTGAGTGTCTGGTTGACGCTGCCGTCTGACATCGTCCCGCCGTTGGGGACGCTGCCGAGGTGCTTGCCGGTGCCGCTCTGTATCTCCATGCGTGGCGTGGGGAAGCCCTTTTCCAACACGAGGTGGTGGGCGTCGATGGCATGCAGGGCGTCCAGGCCGTTACTGGCGAAGGTCAGGAAAGCGCCGGCGTCGTCCGCGCCGCCCGCGTACGCCTCGTAGACGACCGAGTCTATACCGGCGCGTTGGAGCGCCATCGCGGCCACCGGGCCAGCGACGCCACCACCGACGATCATGGCCTTCTTCGTGCGGCTCACGAGTTCTTCCCTCCTGGCGTGAAGAGGCGCCAGAGTTTGTCTGTGAGGGCCCAGATCATGAACCCGGCCCCGCTGTTTATGGGACGGACGCGGCTGTTGTGGAACGCGGCGAAGCGCCATTTGTCCCCGTGCCTCACGGCGACTAGCGTCTGTATCGAGTCCCGTTCCGGCGAGGGTCTTGACTTGCCGCGCATCATCGTGCCCCCGGTCGCGTGCACCAGGGCGATGTCAGGACCGAGGAACCTTACGCTCTCGATCCGGCCCGTAAGGCGCGTGCCTTTGAGATACTTGTCGAAGAGCTGCTGGTGCGAAGCGGCGATGGCCCTCCGGCCTGTCGTGCGGGACCCGTCGAACGCCACGTATTCCGCGTCCTCCGTGAACCGGGAGCCGTAAGCGTTCCCCTCGCCCCTGCCCCAGTCGTCGAGTAAACGCCGGAAGAGGTCACGAATGGCCCCCTCGTCGGCAGAATGGTCCGTGGTGTTCGCGCCTTCGCGCGGGGTTCGGGTAGTCATGGATGGTCAAGCTCCTCCCTCTCTGGTTGGGCGAACCCTGTATTCAGGGCCCGTCCGGCGGAGCCTGACCTGCTATCCTTGAAGGTGCATGCTTCGGGTAGCGGGTCCCGCCCCACGGGGCTGGTTGCTCGGGGATCGCAACCCCCGACGAGGTGTGGCGGCACCTCCGCCGGGGGTCTTCTCTTGCTCTACATCAGCCTCTCGCCTCCTCCACACCCTCGTCGGTCTTCAGCGGATCCTGCCCAGAATGAAAGGAGCGCCACTCCGCCAGACTGCCTAGCTCTCCGGCTTCGATGTCTCTTATGAGGCCGCGTACCCATGCCAACTCAGCCTCCCGCAACATCAACTCGTGTTCAGACTCTACGACGAAAAGACGGGACAGGTTGTACTGCTCCATGGCGGCGTCCAGCTGGGACCTCATCTCGCCGGTCTCCTCTTCCAAGCGCCGCCCCCGCTCCTTCAGCAACGTAATAGCCTCCTCGGGGGGAATCCCTGGCAAGAACGAGAGCCCGGCCGCAAACTGCGTGTACTCCTTGACGGGTTCCCTCAACAGCTCTCGTAGCCACGTGAGGAACTCCTCCCGGCCGGCGCCTGTGATCTCGTATACCGTCCGCTCGGGACGCCGCCCCTCGCGTACCGTCTCCCTCGCCACGATAAGCTCCTCCCGCTCCAGCGCCGAGACCACCGAGTAAAGCGAGCTGTAGCGGAGCCTCACCGTCTCGTGCTTGCCCCGTTCACGCATCACCGTGACCATCTCGTAAGGGTGCATCGGCCGCTCGTAGAGGAGCGCCATTACCGCCAGCGCCAGCGGGTTGGACACCTTCCTCTTCGACGCCAAGCGCTCTCCTTAGTCGAAACCGTTTAGTCGAGAATGACTATATAATGGGAGGGCGCGTGTGTCAAGCTTCATCGTCCTCACGAGGAACTCATTCTAAGCACGCAAGACCTGACGGCTAGAGCCTCCTTGCTTTACACTTGGCGGGGTGAGCAGCATGGGAGTGAATGGGGAGCGGCATCTCGCGCCAGCCGCGGCGTGGGCGGGGGCTTTCGTCGCTTGTGTGATAGGAGATCGGCTGCTCGGGCGTTGGGCGTTCGTGCCCATCTTTGTGGCTGCCTTCTACGGAGGTATGATCGTCATCGACCTCATTACCTATCCTATGCTCTCGTTCTGGCGGGGGTGGCTAAGGCGGCGCGGTCTCGTGGCCTGGTACCTGGTCGAGGTCGTCGGGATGTGGGGCGGGACCACGCTACTCATAGTGGCGCTAGCACCGTGGTGGCTCTCGGAGGGTCCGGGATGGGCGCCTTTGCGAGCTCTCGGCGGCATGCTCGCGCTAGTCTCGGTCGGAGTCGGAACCTGGGCGTGCTACAAGATGGGTTGGGCGCGGCTTCTCTTCGCGGGGGCGCTCTTTCCTCCTGGGGCCGGAGCCGAGGAGAACAGGGTGCCGCAGCGACTCGTCGTGGAGGGACCTTACCGCTTTGTACGGAATCCGCTCTACGTCACGGACTTCGCCCTCATCCTGGGTACTGCTCTGCTGGCGAACGACCCCTTTCTCTTCCTGCTCGCCGCGCTCTACGCTGCGCAGCTCGCCCTCCAGCTCCCACTCGAAGAACGCGAATTGCGCCGGCGATTCGGGCTCCGTTACAGTCGCTACTGTCGGCTAGTGCCCCGCTTCATACCGAGGACTCGACCCATCAATCCTGGTGAGATCGAATAGGAGACTACAGGACTGTAGCCTGAGATCTATCTTCTCGCGAGCACGATGAGGTGGTCGCTGGTCGAGGTGAACGGCTCGCCATCGAAATCACCATAGATGGCCTCCACCGCGAAGCCAGCGAGCTTCAGCATGAGCACCAGCTCGTCGCGGTTGGTGGTCCGGATCTCCAGGTCGTGGGCTTTCCTGTTCTCGAGGGACCCTGAAGCGTCGTACCGCTCGTAGAACAACCGCATGTGCATGAGCCGGGTGGCCGCGTCGTAACCGGAGACGGAGAAGCGGTCGAGCCTGCCTTCCGAAAGTTCACGGGTGAAGTCGTGGCGCAGCGTAGGGCCGCCCGGCGGGTCTACGAGCTCCTCGGGCGAGAACGCGGAGACTTCTATGCCGAGCACGCCGCCTGGGACGAGGTGTTCGCGCGCGTTGCTCAGGAACGCCAGCGCGTCGTCCACGCTCTTCAGGCACAGGAACGAGTTGAAGGCGCAGACGGCGAGACCGTAGCGTTGTTCGAGGCTCGCGCTGCGCATGTCTCCCTCAACCCAATCGACGGACCGGCTCTTCTCTCTACCCCTCTCGATCATCTGCCTGGAGAGTTCGACGGCGGTCACGTCGTGGCCGGCTGTGGCGAGCGGGGCGGCGAGGCGGCCTGTGCCTGCGCCCCATTCGATGACGGGTCCGGCTTCGCGATCGGCGAGGGAGAGCCAGAACGGGAGGTCGTAGTCGTGGGCGTATTCGAGGTCGTAGAGGTCGGATAGGGGATCGTATTCAGGCACGGTGCTCCTCTGTCGCACGTAGTCTGGTAGGGTCAGGCTACAGGAAAATCGTTGTGGCCGAGCCTATTCATTGTGTTTTCGGATCACCGCCGACCTTCTCTCCGTGCGCGGCGAACCAGTCAGCATTCCAGGCGAGCTGCCCGCTCGGAGAGTAGGCGCATCAGCTCCGCCCATGCCTGGCCGACGCGCTGGCCTGTGACTATCGGAAGCTCTTTGGCGCGGCGGGTAGGAGGGTATGCTCAGCGTGAATCCTCGTCCGGGCGATTCTTCGACACGCGGATAGGCAGATTCAGGAGGATTACGGCCGCGGCCACCACGAACGCCGTCCCGAGCCCGAACGCGCCGCCCAACGCCCCCAGGGCGGCCGGACCCACGACCCCGCCGACCCCGAAGAAGAGGAGGGCCGCCGTGAAGCCCTCCGACGGCCGCTCGTCGAAGACCGTCGAACTCCACACTGACAGCAGCGCGCTCATGAGCATCACCCCCGCCCCGTAGAGCACCGCCGAGGCGCCCACAACCGCCAGAGAACCGGGGTCGGCTCCCAGAAGCACCGTGCCGATGCCCAGGCAGAGTAGGGTGATGCGGAGGGTGACACCCAGTCCGAGACGGTCGATCAGGTCGCCGGTGAGGAGGCCGGCGAAGCCCGCCGCGCCCAGGACGGCATAGAGGATAGGGCCTGCGTTCGGTAGCGTGATCCCCGCAGAGGAGACGAGGTCCGCGCTGAACGACCAGTAGAAGGCGTTGACCACCCCAAACGAGGAGGCCACGACGAACAAGGGGCCCGAGCCCGAGGTGAACAACCACCCGAAGCTCGGCCGACGCCCAGCGGCCGCTTCCCTCTCGCGCATCGCTGCGCCTGGGACCATCCTGGGCAGGAGCAGCGCGTTCAGGGCCGCTGAGGCCGCCGCGGACGCGACGAAGGCGAGCCAGGCCGCCCGCCAGGGCAGGTTACCCACGACGGCGGCGAGCGCGACCAGCCCCGACATCGCGATGCCCAGCGTGGTGCCCGTACTCACCACCGACAGCACGCGTGCCCGCGACCGCGCCTGAACCGTTTGCCGCGCCAGGTCGTTGTAGGGTGACCAGCAAAAGCCCGCGCTCATCCCTGCCACGAGAACCCCGGCGGCGAGTATCATAGCGTTTGGGGAGGCGGCCACCAGGAGCATGCCGAAGGTGGCCGAAACCCCGCCGGCGGCGACGAGCAGCCGTGGTCCGAGGCGGGCGAAGAGCAAGGCCGTGGCTGCCAGCGCGAGCAGGAACCCGGCCTGAAGGCCGCTCCCTATGACGCCGGCGATCCCCGTCGAGAGCCCGAACTCCTCCCTGAAGTCCGGGACGAAGAGGCCGTAGCCGGTGCGCGCGGGCCCGTAGGCAACCGCCGTGGCGAGGAAGCCCGCCAGGGCCAATCTCCGTGCTGCGGCCGGCGGGCCTGTCCCCGGTTTCCGGCTCCCTTCGGGACCCGCGGCCTCTCGTGCGGAAGCCCGCTTCACGCCCCGCACCGTCCGCCGTCCGCCACGGACGCTGCGACCAACTCGGCCGCGACCGCTCGCGCGCGCCAGATTACCGCACCGTCTCCTTCCAGCGCCCCTGTCACGTACGAGCCCTCCAGCAAGAGGAAGAGGTTCTCCGCCAACCCCTCGGGACCCGCGCATCCAGCCTCGGTGGCGAGCTCGAAGAGACGCCGCCTGAGGCCCGCCTTGTGCCGGCGCACGACCTCGCGCGCCGGGTGCTCCCTGTCGGGAAACTCCGCGGCGCAGTTGACGTAGGCGCACCCCCTCATGCTCCCCGAGACGAGCCACTCCCGGTAGGCATCGAAAACCGATAGCAGCTTCTCCTTCGGATCGTCATGCCCATCGAGCCTGCGTTCCAATGATTCCCGCCAGCGCCGGTCGCGCCTCTCCAGGTAGGCGACTACCAGGTCGTCCTTGGAAGAGAAGTGCGAGTAGAGCGTCATCTTCGTGACGCCCGCCTCCTCCGCCAGCGCTTCCACCCCGGTGGCCCGAATGCCCCCCTCGTAGAACAGCGCGTTCGCCGAGTCGAGCAACCTTCGGCGGGTCTCCTCCACCCTCTCTGTCCTCGACACCTGCTTTCCGACCATGGGTTGACTATACCGACCAGTATTGTTAAATTCAAGGCGGCCGGGCGGCTGTCGAAGGTAAAGGAACGCCGGATGGACTCCTGTCCCACATTCCGCACCCCTTGTCATGAGAGCAGATAATATCGACGGCATTGCGGACTGAAGAACTCAAGGATGTGTCTTCGCTCCTCATTTAACCCGGCGATCTGCTGGGCAGCGCCTATCC
>JBBPYN010000145.1:0-38878 GCA_038199875.1 Rubrobacterales bacterium | reverse complement strand
GTGACGCTGAGGTCGCCACGACGCAGCAGCGCCATCGCGCGCTCGATGCGCCGCGTCATCAGGTAGCCGTACGGCGACTCGCCGAAGGCGAGCCGGAACTGGCGGCGGAGGTGCCCGGCCGCCCTGTGCGCGCCCCGGGCGAGCGCCTCGACGTCCAGCGGCTGCGCGTACTCCCGGTCGATCCGGTCGCGAACGCGGCGCAGCCACGCGAGGTCGCTCAGGTGCTGCGCTGCGGCGGGCCTGCTAGTCACCTGCGCGATCGTGCCACGCACCGGAGTTGTTGTCAAGCGCCGCTGGCGTCCCACCCCACTCCGCGTCTGCTCTGCCCCGGTCTGCTTCACGTTCAAGGACATCGAGTTCGTCGAGGAGCCTACGAGCTCAAGGGGCGCGAGCAGCACGAGAGAGCACGGCGATGCTGCTCGGGCGGGCCAGTTACGAGGCGTTCAGCCAGGTCTGGCCGGACCTGACGGAGTTCGCCGACGGCGAGGACTCGGGACCCTTACCACCTCCGTCCAGGTAAGGCCAGAGGTCCTACTCCCGTGGCTGTGCTACCTGCGATCCTTCTTACCGGCGGGGGTTCAGGACATGGAGGGTCAGGATGTCCATGCGCGTGATCACGCCCCGGAGAACATCGTCTTCTGTGACGGGCAGGATCTTGATCCTCTTCTCGGCCATGATCGTGGAGGCCTCGGCCAGCGAAGCATCGGGGGGGATCGTGATCAACTCGCTCGTCATCACCTCGTCGACGGTCACGCCTGCGCTCTTGAGCGCTTCGTTGCGGTACTCGTCCCAGTTCCCGAGAGGGATCATACCGCCGAGGATGTCGAGGAAGCCGGGGGCTTTCACGTCGGCGTCGCGGAAGATAAGGTCCCCTTCTGTGACTATGCCGATTAGCCTCCCGCCGTCGACGACGGGGGCGCCAGAGATACCCGACTCGGCGAAAAGCTTGATCGCACCCTCCACCGTCTCGTCGGGCCCCAGCGTGGGCCACTCCTCGTGCGTGATCTCGGCAACCCTCATCTCTCGAATGTCCTGCTGCTCCACGTCAATCCCCCTGCTCGTCTTACCCTGTCGCACTGCCGCTATTGTAAACGGTCAGGCGAACCTCCGATCAAGGCTTCCACTCCTTGCGCACGGCCCGGATCCCTACTGCCCGCCGACCGTCGAGGTCGAACTCGACGAGCGCGGCGTTGAGGACGACGGGGCCGCTCGTGGCGACCGAGATCCCACGCCAGTCTCCCATGAACAGGGCGAGGAAGTCCTCCCGCTGAAAGCCGATGATGCTCTCCTTGCAGCCCGTCATGCCGACGTCGGTCACGTACGCCGTCCCACCGGGCAGGATCTCGAGGTCAGCCGTGGGCACGTGCGTGTGGGTCCCGAGTACGGCCTGGGCCCTTCCATCAAGATGGTAGCCGAGCGCCAGCTTCTCGCTCGTGGCCTCGGCGTGGGAGTCGACGAGAACGAGTTCGGCGCCACGCTCCTTCAGTTCCGCCACGGCCCGGTCGGCGGCCTGGAAGGGGGATATTTTGGTCCTCTCGACGAACACCCGTCCGAGCACGTTGGTGACGCCGACGGTTACGCCGCCAGCTTCGAAGATCCCCGACTCCAACCCGGGATCATTTTTGCCGAAGTTGGCGGGGCGCACCACCCTGTCCTCCTCTTCGAGGAACTCCCTGTACCCTTCGGCATCGAAGGCGTGGTTTCCGAGGGTGAGGAAGTCGGCGACGGAGAGCAGGGCCGAGCCGCTCTCGCGGGTGATGCCACGCCCCCCTGGCGCCGAGTTCTCAGCGTTGGCCACGACGGCGTCGAGATCGAGGTCCCGGCGCAACCGCGGTATCAGGTCGAGAACCGCCGCGCACCCCGCCGGCCCGACTACGTCCCCGACGAAGAGCAACTTGAAGGTCAGAGCAGTTCTCCAACGGCCGGCGGCAGATACTCCAGCAGGTCGGTCGCGACCATGCTCTCGGCCGGCCATCCGGTCTCTTCCAGCCACAGCTCCGCCGCGCGGCCGTGCGCCCAGCCGCCGGCCCTGGCCGCCTCGTAGGTATCCATACCGCGCGAGAGGAGGGCTCCGATCACACCGGACAGCACATCCCCTGTCCCGGCCGTGGCCAGCGCGACGTCCCCCGTGGAGTTGACGGCCGCCTTATCACCCTGCACGACGAGCGTGTCAGAACCCTTGAGCAGCACGCAGCAGTTGTTCTGTCGGGCCGCTGTGCGGGCGGAGTCGAGCCTGCGGGCCGACACTTCCTTCGCCCCCGAACCGAGCAGACGCCCCAGCTCCCCGGCGTGCGGCGTCACCAACGTGGGACTGTTCCTCCCTGCGATAATGTCGGTGCCAGCGAGGTTGGTGATGGCGTCGGCGTCGAGCAGCACGGGGACCCCGACCTCACCAAGGATGCCTTCGACGAGACGCCTGCCGTCGTCTCCCGTCCCCGTGCCAGGCCCCATTACGAGCGCGGAGGCCCTTCCTGCGTGCTCCAGGATCTCTTCCAGCGCTCCGGATCCCATAAAGCCTTCCTCATCCTCCGCGACGCCGTAGACGAGCGCTTCTGTGAGCGCGAGGTCGACGGCAGGGGCTGCTCCCTCGGAGGTGGCGAGGAAGACTATGCCGCATCCTGTTCTCTGGGCGCCGTGCACTACCATCACGGGGGCGCCCGTCGTGGCGCGGGAGCCCGCAATGACGAGTAGGGCTCCTGCTGAGTACTTGTGGGCCGGCTCTGAGGTGCGCGGCATCTTGTCCCGCAGCGAGGCCGCGTCGGTCCAGAGCAGGGAAGGCTCTACGTCTGCTTCCTGTGGGATCCCTATATCCACGGCGACGACCTCGCCCGAGTGTTCGCGGCCGGGTGAGATCACACACCCCACCTTCACCGCGTGCGCGCAAACCGTGAGATCGGCGAACATGGCCACCCCTTGAACCTCGCCCGTCGCCCCTTCCACGCCTGAGGGCACGTCCACGGCGAGTACAGGGACGGAAGCAGAGTTCATCTTCGCGATGATCCCGGCCTCCTTCTCGCGCACCTCCCCCGAGAACCCTGTCCCGAGCAGCGCGTCGACGACGAGGTCGGCCGCGACGAGCTCGGAGTCGAGGTCTTCCGCGGAGATAAGCCTCACGTCCAGGTTCCGCAGCGCCTCCAGGTTGGTAGCCGGGTCTCCCTCGTACTCGCCCTTCGTCGCAAGGACAGCCACCTCGACGCCCGAGCGGTGCAGTTCGCGGGCTATGACGAACCCGTCGCCGCCGTTATTGCCCCCGCCAGAGACTATGAGGGCGCGGCGCGGGGCGAAGCGTTCGAGGGCGAGGCTCGCCATCTGTGCCCCCGCCCGTTCCATCAGGACGCCGCCCGGGATGCCGCGTTCCTGCGCCCCCGCGTCCGCGCTGGACATCTCCCCTGCGGTGTAGAGCTTCACCCTGAGATCTGCTCCCTGCGCACGACACAGACGGCGACGGCTGAGAGCTCGGAGTGGGTAATGGAGATGTAGAGGTCCTCCTCGCGGACGCCCACCGCGTCGGCGAACTTCTTGATCTTGCCCGAGATACGGACCGTCGGGGCGCGCCTCGGAAGCCGCACCACCTCGACGCCGTTCCATTGGATCAGGCCGCACCCAAGTGCCTTGGTCACAGCCTCTTTGGCGGCCCAGCGTCCTGCGTAGTGACGTTCTGCGAAGCGGTATTTCTCACAGTAGGCGATCTCGGCCTCGGTAAAAAGGCGCTGGCGTATCTTCGGGGTGCGCTCGAGGGCGAACTGCATCCTCTCGACGTCGACGACATCGACCCCGATCCCAGGTACGACGAATCCTTCCACGTGGCGTATGTTACGGCAGATTGGCCTCCGGTAAAAGGGATATAGTATGGCGATGGATACGGGCACGGACGCTGTGATCATCGGCAACCCGCACTCGGGCCGCGCTGGCGACGCTGGATATCTCGAGCGTTTCGCGAAGATCCTGCGCTCAGGGGGCCTGACCGTGGAGGTGCTGAACACCGAGCACCCCAACCACGCCACCGAGCTCGCCACCCTCGCCGGAGACCGTCTCGTCGTTGCCGCCGGGGGCGACGGTACGGTGAACGAGGTCTTGAACGGGCTCTCGGCCGGGTCCACGCTAGGCATCCTGCCGCTCGGCACGGCGAACGTGCTGGCGCGGGAGCTCGGGCTGCCGCTCGACAGGGAGGAGGCCTGCCGTCGCATCCTGAACGGCGAGGTTTCCAGGGTGGACTTCGGCGTCGCCACAAACGATGAGGGCGCCAAGCGCCGCTTCGCGTGCATGGCCGGCATAGGCTTCGACGCGAAGGTGGTAGGCACCGTGACGCCGCGCCAGAAGCGCTTCCTGCGGGGCCTCGCCTTTTCGCTGACCGCATTCAAGGTGCTCTTCGGTAACACGTTCCCCCCGCTTGAGATAACCAGCGGCGACGAGGTCCACGTCGCGAGGTTCGCCATAGTCGCCAACGGCCACTACTACGGCGGGGACTACAGGGTGACGGGTCCTGGCCTGCTGACGAGCGGCGAGCTGGAAACCGTTCTCGTCGAGCGCGTGAGCGCCCTGCTGAGGCCCGACGTCTTCACCGGCATCATGGCGGGGAGGCCCCTGAACCGCTCGATGAAATCTTTCACCTCCACGGAGGTTCGCGCCAATGCCCCTGGCGCGGAGGTGCCCGTGCAACTTGACGGTGAGCTCTGGGGGAGACTGCCGATGTCCTTCCGCATCGAAGCCGGCGCGTTGAAGGTCGTCCGCTAACTACGCTCTATCGACGAAGTGCTACCGCTGCAGGCGCGGGTTTTCAGCTCCTTCGGGACCTTCCGCGCAGGGTGCCCAGAAGTGGCGAACCTGCGCCGATCAGGAACCCGAGGTCGTACCAGTTTCCGCTCCTCGCGGCGTTGTAGAACGGGAAGTCATCCCAGCCTCCGAAGACGTGCACGATCAGGACGACCCAGGCCGTAAGCCCGTTCCAAAACCCCCAGAACAAGTCTGCCCACCACACGATGATCCTCCTCCTCTACATTCACTCCACGGTGACGCTCTTGGCGAGGTTGCGCGGCTTGTCCACGTCGAGGCCCCTGTCCCTGGCCACGTGGTGGGCGAGCAGTTGCAGCGGCACGCTGCAGACGAGGGGAGCTACTATCTCAGGCGTCTCAGGGACAGGTAGGACCAGACGCGCCATTCTCTGTGCAGCCCTGTCTCCTTCGTGGGCTATGGCGATCACGTTAGCGCCCCTGGCGATGGTCTCCTCAACGTTCGAGAGGGTCTTCTCGCGGACGAGGCCTTCTCCGAGAACGGCGATGACGGGACAGTGCTCGTCGACGAGGGCTATGGGGCCGTGCTTCATCTCGCCCGCCGGATAACCCTCGGCCGGCAGGTAGGAGATCTCCTTGAGCTTCAAGGCGCCTTCCAGCGCCACAGGGTAGGAGATGGCGCGTCCCAAAAAGAGCGAACACCGCGCATCTTCGAAGATCTCGATGGCCTGCTCGACCCTGTTCCCGAGCACCTCGAGCGTCTCCTCGACCTTCTCGGGCGCCAGCCTGAGGCCGCGTCCTACCTCCCGCAACTCCTCCTCCGTCATGGCCCCGCGAATGCCTGCAAGATGTAGCGCGAGCAGATCGAGGATGGCGACCTGACAGGAGAAGGCTTTGGTGGAGGCCACGCAGATCTCAGGGCCCGCATTGGTGAGCAGGACCGCGTCGGCCTCGCGCGTGATAAGCGACCCCTTCGTGTTGGTCACGGCGAGCACCTTCGCTCCGAAGTCCCGCGCCGCCTGAACGGCCGCCAAAGTGTCTGTTGTCTCCCCACTCTGGCTTATGGCGACGACGAGGGTCCTCTCATCTCCAATAGGGTCCGCGTAGCGGTATTCGCTGGCGATCGCGACCTCTACGGGTATCCTGGCGAGCTTCTCGATGGCGTTCTTGCCGAGCAGGCCGGCGTGGTAGGCCGTGCCGCAGGCGACGACTACGACACGGTCAATCTGAGAGAGGTCGAGATCCATCCCCGACAGGTCGACGGCGCCTTCGGCATCGATGCGCCCGAGAAGGGTCGCGCCAAGGGCGGCTGGCTGCTCATGGATCTCCTTGAGCATGTAGTCTTCGTAGCCGCCGAGCTCGACGGCCTCGGCGTCCCAGTCAACCTCGAAGGATTCACGGTTGACTGGCTCACCCTCGGGGGTGAACACCTCCACCGAGGAGTCGGTTATCTCGACGATCTCACCGTTCTCCACAACGAGGAACTCGTGCGTCTCCCCGAGCAACGCCTGCACGGCGCTGGCCAGGAAGTTCTCGCCTTCCCCGAGCCCGACGACGAGTGGGCTCTGGTGCCTGGCCGCGACTACCTTGCCAGGCTCGTCTGCACTCACCGCCGCAACGGCGAAGGAGCCCTCGAGCCTCAGAAGCGCCCCACCGAGCGCCCCGCGCAAAGTCTCCCCGGCCCCGACCCTCTCGGCGATGAGGTGCGCCATCACCTCAGTGTCCGTCTCGGAACGGAACACGACGCCCCGCTCCTCGAGCTCTTCCTTCAGCCCGGCAAAGTTCTCGATGATGCCGTTGTGTACTACGGCGACGCTCCCGTCTCCGCCGAGATGCGGATGCGCGTTCTCCTCACTGGGACGCCCGTGGGTCGCCCAACGGGTGTGCCCCACCCCTGTCCGTACCGGGGAGAGACCCCCGTTGCGCCCTGCGAGGGTACTGGCGAGGTTCTCGAGTCGCCCGACTTCTCTTATCTGCTCTATCCGACCCTCCCCTTGAAGGGCCAGCCCGGCCGAATCGTACCCACGATACTCGAGGTGCCTAAGACCCTCCATGAGCACCTCGACACACCGCTCTCTACCGGCGTAACCCACGATGCCGCACACCAGCTTACCTCCCTTTTCGTCCAGAGATGGGATCAGGGAGGGCAGAGAGTAGACAGGGCAAAAGAGGCCCTGCCCGGGCCCGAACGGCGCTTTGTCCCCGGCGTCACCGCCGGGATTTGTCGCCGTCCTGACGACCGCCCGAAGCCGAGACGTACCCGCCGAATGCTTCGATGAACGTCTTCCTCGTCGACTCCCACACCTTGCCGCGAGAGTCCTGGCGCTTGTATTTTCTCTCTATCAGCCCCGCAAGCTCCGACGATCCCATCGAGCTTACTGGCCTTCTATCGCGCTGTGATCTGGCCCCACCTCCCCATCCTCTCCGGAACGACCCGCTTACTCTAGCGCCTGCGCGACGAAAAAGAAACCGTGAGGCTCTACAAGAAGTTCAGGTCTATGATGCCAGAAACGGCGAGCAGGGCGAAGATGATGGGCTGGTGGATCAGGTAGATAAACAGCGAGTTCCTCCCGAGCGGAAGGAGCGGCCTCGCGAGTAGTGGCGCCCTGTTGGACAGGCTCGCCGGCCGCAGGCCGCCGGCGTACACCACGTTCCCGAAGGACAGCCCGATCAGGACGACACCGAACCAGGGCAACAACGGCCTGTAATCAGGCATCATCACGCCCTCGGGCACGACGCCGAAAGGCAACAGCCAGAAGCTCTCGGAGGTGAGGTTCAGGGCCAGTACGTACTGGCCGGCGGCGAAGATGAGGGTGCCGAGCACCAGGTTGGCGAGGCGGAGTCTCAGGAAAGGGTAGGCGAGGATGATGGAGACCCCGATCAGGTGCAGTATCCCGAAAGCCACGACGCCCATATCGAGGACCAGGAACACGCCGGTCAATATCATCCCGTACGCCAGGACCCTCAGACCCCTGGCCAGATACTTCCCGAACAGCCTCCATCCCGTCTGGCTGGTCCTCGCCCGGCTTATGGCGAGCGAGACGCCGACGAGGAAGAGGAAGAGGCCGGCCGTAATGTCCGCGAAGAGCATCCAGAACCCCGAGGTGGACTGGATGCTGTAGCCTCCGAGGACGTCGAGGTCGTAGGTGGTGTGGTAGATGACCATCATGATGATGGCCACGCCGCGGGCGGCGTCCACCTCCCAGAACCTGTCCGGTTTCTGCCCCGTGCTCTGCTCCGTACCCGGCTCCTCTCCGGTTTTTCCGGATCATACCCCACCCCTGCCGCCGCTGACCGCGGCTCATGGGTTAGGATTTGGTCGTGAGCAGGGACTTCACTATCAGGGCTGGACGCAAAGAGGACGCGGCCGAGGCGGCGCGCCTCTGGATGCAGAGCGCCGAGGAGCACACGGCCCACGACCGGGTCTACGAGACCTCACCCGACGCCGAGAAGACGATGCGCCGCTTCCTGGCCGACGTGGCGAACAACAGCTATTCGTTCCTCTTCGTGGCCGTGACAGAGGAGCAGACCGTTGGCTTTATCTCGGGCGAGCTGCGTCAGGGCTCCCCCACCTTCCTACCGAAGACGTGGGCCTCCGTGGACGACGTGTTCGTCGAACCCGATCACCGTAACCTTGGCATGGGCCACGCCCTCCTGCAGAGCGTCAAGGCGTGGGCCCAGGAAAGGGACGCGGATGGGATCTCCCTGCAGGTCGCAGCCGCCAACGCGCGGGGCCGCAAGTTCTACGATGACCTGGAGTTCAGGGAGATCTCGGTGTACGAAGTGCTCGAGTTTGAATAGAGGTTTCAGGCTACAGGTTTCAGGTTTCAGGTATAGGCAGGAATCGGGAGAGGACTCGAACGCCTCCCTCTGGCTCGTAGCCTTGAGCGGCGTAGAAAGCCTCGGCTTCGTCGTCTTCGACCTGTACTTCAACGTAAGATATGCCGCGCTGTGTGCAACGCTTATTCGCCGCTGTAAGGAGGGCTTGTCCGACGCCCTGGCGTCTGGCTTCAGGGCGTACGTAGAGGTCTTCGATGCTGGCGAAGTGCCCGCTCGCGGAGACGTTGAGGCGGTAGGCGAGAACGGCCACGCCTAGTATCCGGTCCTCGGCTCTAGCAGCCAGCACCTCCACGTCTCCGGCCTGGATGGACTTGCGCAGTCTCTTGGCGAAATCCTCGGAGACAGGTTTGCCGTCTCTTAGGGATTCTTCGAGGAGTGCGAGGGGTTCGGTGAGGCTGGTTGCGGGGATGACCTCGACCGGGGTCAACGTTAGACGGGGGTCGCGGTGATCCTGGCCGCGGCTTCGACGGCCGTCTGTATATCCTCGTCCCCCACGTCGAGGTGGGTACACAGGCGTACGAAGCCTGGTCTGCCTGGGGTGGCGAGCACGCCTTTACGGGCGAGGGCCTGCAGGAACTCGGAAGGTCTCTCGACGGCGACGAGGACGAGGTTGGTCTCCGGCTCCCCGGCCTCGTAGCCTGCCTCCCGCAATCCCGCGGCGAGGTTGCTTGCCCGCTGGTGGTCCTCGGCGAGCCTGTCTACGTGGTTCTCGAAGGCGTAGAGGGAGGCCGCGGCGATGATGCCGGCCTGGCGCATACCGCCGCCGAAGGCCTTGCGGGCGCGGCGGGCCTCTCCTATGGTCTCCTCGTCCCCGGCGAGCAGGGACCCCACGGGCGCCCCGAGGCCTTTGGAGGAGCACACCGAGACCGTGTCGGCGTGCGCGCACCACTCGCGTGCAGGTATGCCTGTCGCATCCTGCGCGTTGAACAGCCTGGCGCCGTCGAGGTGGACTTTGAGGCCGAGATCCTTCGCCCTCGCAGCGGCCGCGGCGAAGTCCTCTAGCGGGAAGACCTTGCCGCCTGAGGTGTTGTGCGTGTTTTCGAGGCAAAGCAGCGTCGACCTCGGGAAGTGGACGTCCTCGGGCCTGACGGCGGCGCTGACGGTTTCGGGGCTGAGCACGCCGTTCCCACCTGGCAGGGTGCGGAGTTGGACACTCGAGAGCATCGCCGGGGCACCGGCCTCGTAGACGAAGATGTGGGAGCCCTCGTGCAGAAGTACCTCTTCTCCCCTGTTCGTGTTGACGTGGACCCCGATCTGGTTCGTCATCGTCCCAGAAGGCGCGTACAGGGCCGCCTGCTTGCCGAGCAAATCAGCCACGTACTCCTCGAGCCGGTGTACCGTGGGGTCCTCCTCGAAGACGTCGTCACCCACCGGGGCCTCCAGCATAGCCCGGCGCATCTCCTCCGTCGGACGGGTTACGGTGTCGCTGCGAAGATCTATCAACGGTTACCTCCATCACTCTGTCCGAATCCCGCGAGCACCCGCCGGGTGGTCGAAAAGTGGACCTTGGCCACCTCGGCAAGTCCTTCTTCCCCCAGTTCTGCGACCACACGACGGCCTGCATCCAAGACGTGGGTCGCGCCAAGCGGCAGCCTGAACCCGACCCGCTCCGAGAGGTGCTCTATCCCCTCGAGCTGGCGCGCCCGAGCCACTATGGACGAGGCAGCCACCGCCGCATCGTCCTCGGCTCGCGGGCGTACTTCGAGCCGTACGCCTGCAGGGACGTACGGCTCCAGATGGGCTCGGGCTGATCTGGCAAACTCGTCAACCACAACGACCTCGACCTCATCCGCAAGTTCACCTATGATCGTGGCGTCGAGTTCTCCGAGCAGGACGTTGACGTTTCCTGCCAAGGCCCGTCGCTTCTCATACTCCCCTGGCGAGAGTGAAACGACGAGGACGTTGTCCTGACCGACGGTTTCGAGGATGAGATCCGTGACCCTTCTTATGCCTGAAGCCCTGATCTCCTTCGAGTCCCTGACCCCTATCTCCCGCAACTCTTTCGCCTTGGCTTCATCGGTTATCCTTACCCCTGCCACGACCAGGGGGCCGAAGTAATCACCCTTGCCAGCCTCGTCGATCCCGAGCCTCGGAGTGCCGTCGAGGACGGGCCTCGCTCCTGTGGGTCTCGCCTGAGGCCTTGTGCCTGAGGTCCCGGTCTGCGAGGTGCGCCAGTTCTCCAGCAGGTCTCGCAAGCCTGAAGCTCGACCTCCGGTAGATATCTTGCCCGTGTTGTAGACGTTCAGCTTCGCGGTCTCCCCGTTGCGAGTCAGGTCGTACTGGGTGCCGTGATCTATAACCCTGCTGACCACGATCTCCACGCCCTCCTTTTCGAGGAGCAGGCGCAGGTTTGCGGGGACACCGGTGAATGGGGCTGGGTTCAACGGACCTCGAAGCCCTGTAAGTCTTCGCCGGAGTTCTCGAAATCCGTGTCCACGTTCTCGACCGACGCTTGTTGGGGACCCTCTTCGCACCAGCGGACCATCTCCCTGACCTTCTCGGATGGGCCTTCGAAGACGGCCTCGACCCTTCCGTCGGGCAGGTTCTCTACCCAGCCTGCCAGGCCCAGTTCTTCGGCCTTCTGCCTGGTCGAGTCGCGGAAGAAGACCCCCTGCACCTGGCCCGAGACGCGGACGTGCGCCCGTTCGCGGTCGTCGCTCTGCACCTCTCAACCTCCTTTGGGAGCCTCTCACTATCCCTCGTTGGGGCTGGTTCACCCGATATGCTAGCCTAGAGCGGCCATGAAATCAGAGAATCAAACCGTTGGCGGGGGGGCATGGGACAGGAGTGACTCTGACAGAGTGCTCCTGACCCTGGTGGTGCCGACGCGCAACGAGGCCGACAACGTTCCAAAGCTCGTCCATGAGTTGCGCGAGAGCCTCTCGGATCTGGATTACCGGGTCGTCTTCGTTGACGACTCGACGGACGGGACGCCAGGTGTGATCAGGGGCCTCGCGGAAGAGGACGGGCGCATCCGCCTGGTACGCAGGGAGGGGACTGAGCGCGACGGCGGCCTCTCGACCGCCGTGACTACGGGCCTGGATCTCTTCTCTGGCGCGAGCGAATACACGTGTGTGATGGACGCTGACTTGCAGCACCCACCCGAGAAGGTGCGCGAGATGCTCGAGATCGCACGCCGCTCCGACGCGGACGTCGTGGTGGCGAGCCGCTACGCGCCAGGCGGCAGCTATGCAGGCCTCTCGGGCCGCGTGCGGCGCGCCGTCTCCGTGGGGAGCAAGTACCTCGCGCAGATCGTCTTCAGGGAGGCGCGCAAGACCAGCGACCCGATGACGGGCTTCTTCCTCGTAAAGAACGAGGCGATCTCGGGCATCCAGTTCAGGCCGACGGGGTTCAAGGTCCTACTGGAGATCCTCGTGTGCGCCCCCGATCTCAAGGTCGTCGAGGCGCCCTTCGACTTCAGGACCCGCCACGCAGGGGTATCCAAAGCGACCGTGCGCCAGGGTTTCGACTACCTGGCACACATACTGAGCCTCTTCTGGTACGTGCCCTCTGCTGGACGTTTCTGGAAGTTCGCCCTCGTCGGCGCCTCTGGCGTGCTCGTCAACATGGTCACCCTCATCGTGCTCGCCGAGTACTTCGACGCGCACAAGGTCATAGCCTGGATGTTCGCCGTCGGGCTCTCCATCCTCAGTAACTTCCTCCTCAACAACGCGTTCACCTGGAGGGACATAAGGCACTCGAGCAGGATCCACTTCTTCATGCGCGGTGTCCTCGCCTACCCCGTGGCGGTCATGGGCATCGGGGCGAACTTCGCCGTCTGGTATCCGCTGGTGAAGTACGTCTCGGACGCCTTTCCATACTACGCGCTCTTCAACCTGCTCGGCATAATCGCGGGCACAACAGTGAACTTCATCCTCTCCTCGCGGCTCGTGTTCCGTCCCACAATGCCGAAGACCCTCGACCCCGACGCCCCGAAAGAGCAGATAGCCGAGGGAATAAGACGCGAGCTCAGGGCGGATAGGGTTGGCCTCATCCGGGTCCCCGACCTTACGCCCCTCGGGCAGCAGCAGGACCTCACGGGCTTGGACCGGAGCGTGATAGATCTCGCCGTGAAAACCACCCACCCTACCCTGACCGTGACGGGCCCAAGGCGCCTCCCCCAAGCCCGTACCAACGCCCGCTTTACGAACTCCCTTACAGTGCCTATCCTCGACGAAGAGCGGGCCATCGGCGTCTTCTACGCGACCAGAAACTCGACCGAGCCTTTTACGGAAGAGGACCTCCACTGGCTGACCGCCTATACCAGCACGGCCGCAAAGATGTTCGAGTAGGAACGCTCCAGACCAGCCGCCTTCTAATCGTACCGCCCGCAAACACTCGCGAGAATCCTGTCATACGAACAAGGCGTCCCGGCAACGCTGCCGGAACGCCCCGATCGGCCCCTCCCCATAAGAGGCCTCTAGTAGGACTTCATCGTCCCTCCCCGACAATGAAGTCCGTGGCAGTCCCAGCGCCTGAACCCAAGCTTCAAACCGAGCCCCGGGTGGCGGGAACTGCCCGAACGAAAAGCTAGCATCCCGATACACGCGTCGCAACCTCCCTCGATCCTTATACCTAAGCCAGAAACGACGGGTTCTGTATCTCCGGGCACAACATATCCGTCGCTTCCCGAATAAACACACAATATGTTGAGACTCAACCAGAATCTTAATCTCTCACGAAACAGGCATGTACTGTCAGTTGAGGGTCAGGTAAGTTTAAGGTTGAGATACACCCACCGGTTTCCCGGTCTCGGAGGATGCGGCCCAGGGCACATTACGGCTGTGGTTCGCTGTGGGATCAGGCATATTGTCGCGGCCACGTCTGGCGTTGGTTGGCTTTATACTAGCGGCATGAGGCCAGTTTGTTTTTTATCCGACTTCGGTCTCGCCGACGACTTTGTTGGCACGTGCAAAGGCGTGATGTTGAGGATCGCGCCAGGCCTATCGGTCGCGGACCTGACGCACGAGGTCCCAGATTTCGGGGTCGAGACGGGGGCTGAGATCCTGCAACACGCCACGGGCTACATGCCTGGCGACGCGGTGTACCTGGCGGTGGTCGATCCCGGGGTCGGCACGGAGCGACGAGAGCTCGCCCTCGGGACTGAGAGCGGGGCCTTGCTGGTCGGTCCTGACAACGGGCTTCTCGTTCCGGCTGCTGAGGCTCTGGGGGGGGTCTCAGGCGCCGTCGCCCTCACCGAGGAGCGCTTCCACTTGCATCCCGTGTCCAACACCTTCCACGGGCGCGACGTTTTCGCCCCTGTGGCGGCGCACCTCGCGGAGGGGGTCCCGTTCTTGGGTCTCGGGGAGACCGTTGATCCTTCTTCGCTTACACGGCCAGGCCAGGCAAGTACCCAGGTGGATGAGAGTGGCGGTTTCGTGGCCAGTATTATCTCCATCGACCACTTCGGCAACGCCAGGCTCTCGGTCTTGAAGGAAGAGTCGGCGCTCGAGTACGGCGACGCCCTGAAAATAGACGCCGGCGACGGTGAGATGTCGGTCCGATACGTCGAGACCTTCGGGTCAGCCAAGGCGGGCGAGCTCGTGCTTGTACCCGACTCCCACTGGCGTCTGAGCCTGGCCATAAACAAAGGCAGCGCCACCCATGCTCTCGCGCTCAAGGTCGGGGGAGAGGTGCGTCTCGTGAGAACGACCGATCGCGGTGACTGATCACCATAACCCGAGGTCCGGTCCGCCGGCAAACAGGGAGTCCTCTCCCATCTCGTCCGAGGAGCGGAGCAGGATGTTGCGGGCGGCGTCGCTGCGTCCGATCAACGTCGTCGTACTCGTGATCGGAGTCGGTATGTTCGTGACGCTTCTGGCTGCGGGCGTAGCGGCGTGGTGGCTGCTACCCCTGACCCTCGCGACCTACGTCTCCCTAGTCTACCTTGCCGCAAGGGACCCCATCTTTCAACGCAGGGTCCTTGACGGGGAGCAGTCGCCGAACACGTCTCCCGACACCGCCCACAGCCGCGATGTCTCCCCCGAGCGCCGCGCCCGCTGGCTCCCCCGCGGAGAGACCCGTCAGAGGGTGGAGGACTCCCTCGACGTTTACCGAAAGGTCGTCGCCGCCATCGAGGGCTCGGACGACGTAACCAGGGCCGTCCTCGACGACGCGGTACCCAGGCTACACGCGGCGGCAGACCGGCTGGTTGACGTCGCTAGCGGCAGGGAGAAGGCCGCCGAAGTCGCGCGTGAACTCAACAAAGATAAAGGCTCATCCCCAGGAACAGCCAGGCAGGCGAACCTGCGCGAGTTCGAAGAGAGAATAAAAACTGCGGACGCCGAGATCTCAGCCACCTCAGAAGAGCTTCTCGACCTCAGGGCCAAAGTCGTCAGGATCTCCATAGACAGCGCGAACCCGGCCCGCACGAACGACCTCAACGCCTCACTCGACGGCCTTAACGCCAGACTAGAAGCCCTGAACGAAATAATGGAGCCGCAAGACGGGGGCTAGCCCCCGTCTTGCGGCGCACGCTCCAGCCTTCGGCTTCCGCTCGTCAGCACGGCGCTTCGCGCCTTGTCAGCACGCTCCCTACGGTCGCTTGTCAGCCACAAGCAAGTCGTCCCTGGGCGTCGCCTTGAACGTCCACCGAACCGCCGCAGGCAGAGCGGTTCCTCATGCGCGCACGGGCAAGACCACAACGGCAAAAAGCTGAAAGCGAGGCCTGAAAGGCCGAAGCGTGCTGACAAGCGGAGGCGGAGCCGGAGCGTGCTGCGAAGCACCGAGCTTAGGCTGAGCTCGCCTGCCAGCCCCTGCCTTCTGTCTTCTCCTCGACGATCTCAGGCTGTGGCGCTGGCCTGCGTACGGGGACGCCGCCCAACTCTTGCCTGGACTCTTCTACGGAGATGAGCGAGTCCTGGAACCAGTTCTCCAACTGCTCCATGACGCGGTCCCGATACACCTCGGAGCCGCCGGATACCTCCTCTGCGTAGCGTTCCGCCCCGTCTACGACCTCCCCGGCACGCCGCTGCACGCGCTGGTGGAGTTCCGTCTCGGGTACCATCGCGTTCGCGCGATGGTGGGCTTCCTCGACTATGCGCTGGGCCTCCTCCTCGGCCGCCGCTACTGCGGCCCCACACTCCCGGCGAAGCGACTCGGCCTCAGCCAGCTCGGGGGGCAACGATCCCCTTAGCTCGTCCAGCATCACAAGCAGATCGGACCGATCAACGACGGCCCTTCCTTTGCTCATCGGTACGCCGGATGCATCCTGAACGATCGCCTCCAACTCGTCCAAAACCCCGCTTATGTACTGCATGTCTTCTCTCATGGCCCCAACCCTAGCACGCTCCAACAGGCTACGCCAGCCTTTCTGAAAGTATTTTTCGATGCTTTACCTTAACTTCAGGTCTAATTTTATCTTAAGATTAAGTGGAACGCTGAGAGGTGATAGTCGGACCGTATTGCCAGGACCGCGGAGCCCTATTTTTGGCTTTAGGAGTGGGGGTTCGGGAGTTATCCACAGGCATACTCCGTCTGGGAGCCGGGTTCAACCAGCGTGGCAGGGAAGGTGAAAGGACGCTGACAAGCGAAGGCGTCAGCCTGAGCGTGCTGACAAGCGGAGGCGAAGCCGAAGTGTGCTGACAAGCGACCGTAGGGAGCGTGCTGACAAGCCTGCGAAGCAGGCGTGCCAACACGCCTAGATCTGGCGGTTCGCCACGCCGGCGGCGATGGCGGCGATAACGATCGCGATCAGCCGAATTGGGTTGAGCGCACCGGCGAGGAGATCCGGCGCCAGCACCACGAGGAAAGGGAGGGCAGTGGCAAGTACGGAGGTGGCGATCGCCACGGGCCCACCGTTACGGCCTCCTGCGCGGTAGATCAGGGTCCCGGCCCCGTATCCGGCCGCGGCCGAGATCAACAAGGTAAGAGGGAGGAGGAAGATCACGTACGCTACAGGGATACCGGCGAGGGCGACCCCGACTCCGGCGAGGAGGCTCCTTGCGACCTGGTTGCCCTTCATGACGCCGGCCCGCGCACCTCTTGGCAGCCTGGCGTCATCAGGGCACTTTATGCCGACGTCGGTCGCCACCATACACTCGGTGCAGATCGGCCGCCCGCACGTGGCGCACGATACGCGAGTCTCCCTTTTCGGATGCCTGTAACAGTGCATTGGATCGCTCACTGACGGTCCTTCCTTCCACTACGCGCAAGCTCGCTGCGAGGCATCAAGACCAGCTCTCGCTTGTAGCTCCTGTGAACTTCGGCGATGAGCCGGCTGTGCTCCAGTTCCTGTCGTTCCAATTCGTCACGCAAGGCACGGTTTTCAGCCTCCAAACCCGCCACGTGACGCTCGAGGTCGAGGACCTTCCTCACGCCGGCGAGGTTCATCCCCATCTCCTGGGTCAGCCTCTGTATGTACCGGCCGAGCTCGACGTCTTTCTGGGAGTAGAGCCTGGTGTTCTTGATGCTCTTGCGAGGACGGAGCAAACCCTTCTGCTCGTACATCCTCAGCGTCTGAGGGTGCACCCCGATCAGCTCGGAGGCTATCCCGATCATGTAAACCGGATGTTTCCTGAGGCTCACGACGATCCCACCTTCTTGAAGAGCTCTTCCCTTACGTCTTCGTCCCGCTCTTCGGCGAGGGCCTCGAGGATCTCACGCTCGCGCCTCTTGAGCTTCTTGGGCACGACGACGCTAACGCGCCAGATGAGAGCCCCTCTCTCTCCCCCGTTGGTCTTCGCCTTCGGCGCCCCCGCGCCGCGCACCTTGAACTGCTTGCCGTCCTGTGTGCCCGCAGGCAACTTCACCCTCAGAGTACCCCCATCGGGCCTTGGGACTTCGATCTGCGCCCCGAGCGCAGCCTCGACGAAGCTGACGGGTACCTCGACCACGAAGTCGTCCCCGCGCCTCCTGAAGACCGGATGCTCCTCCACAAGCGTCCTGACGTAAAGGTCTCCCGCTGGCCCGCCCCTACTGCCCGCGTTCCCCCTGCCCGGGATCCTGACCTTCATCTTGTCCCTCGCCCCGGCCGGTATCCTGACCTTGACCTGCCTGTTCCTGCGCACCCTGCCCCCGCCCCCACAGACCGAACAAGGCGTCTCGATAATTCTGCCCTCGCCCCCACACCTGGAACACGGCGTCGAGAGCGCGAAAACCCCCTGGTCCCGACTCTGAACCCCCCTGCCACCACACTCGGGACACGTCCGCGACGCCGTCCCAGGGGCCGCCCCCGTGCCCCTGCACTCGTCACAGGCCTCCTCGACGGGCACCCCCACCCGCGTCGTTACGCCACTCAAAGCGTCATTGAAACTCAATCTGACGCTTACGGTTATGTTCTCGCCCTTTGCCTGCCCCCCCTGCGCGGTACCTGCCGCGCGCCCGAACACGTCCCCCAGGTTTCCGAACCCGCCAAGCAGATCGGAGATATCTCCGAAGTCCGCGCCGCCAGGCCCGCTCTGCCCTGTGCCCCCCGAGCCGAAGAAGGTGCGTGGCCCCTCATCGTATTCCCTTCTCTTCTCGGGTTTCGAGAGGACCTCGTAGGCGTGCTGTATCTCCTTGAAACGATCTTCAGCCTGTTTGTCGCCCGGGTTGGCATCGGGATGATACTTGCGCGCGAGCCTTCTGTAGGAGCGTCGAATCTCATCCTGCGAGGCCCCTTTGGGCACCTCGAGAATCTTGTAGAGATTCACCTTCTCCATGCCCTAAACCTGCTTCGCAACTACAACTTTCGCCGGTCGGATCGGCTTACCGTTGAGCAAGTACCCTCTCTGGAAGGTCTGGATGATGGTTCCTTCTTCGTGCTCCTCGGAGGGCTGGCCCATAACGGCGTCGTGGACGTTGGGGTCGAAGGGCTGCCCGTCTGAGGCGACGGGCAGGAGGCCTTCGTTGGCCAGCACATCCGCGAGTTGGTCTCGGGTGGCGTGCACACCCTCGCGGATATCTCCCCCTGCCTCGAGCGCACGGTCCAGGTTGTCCAGAACGGGGAGCAGTTCCTGGACCAACCTCTCGGATGCCATCGAGAAAATGTGCGCGCGCTCCCGCTCCTGGCGTTTGCGCGAGTTCTCGAACTCCGCCTTCAGGCGGCGCAGGGCATCCAGGTACTGGTCCCGCTCCCAGCGTGTGGCGTCCAACTCCTCTGAGAGCGCCAGCAACCCGTCCGCTTCAGGGTCTGCCTCCTCTGCCGGTTCGTCTTCGATATCTTCAGGCACGCTTGGGTCCCCTGCATCGCTCTCAAGGGGGGCGGGGGGCTCCTGAGGACGCTTGGCCTCCTCTTCGGGCCCCTCTTCTTGTCCGACGTCGTCCCTTGGTTCGGGGTCGCGCTTGTTCTCCTCGCTGCTCAAAGCTGCCTCGTCCTCCTGTGGCTGCCGCTCGGGCGGCCGGGGTGGGATCTCACACACTTCCCCACCCCGTCCTTCCGGCCGTTACTTTGTGGTTACTTGGGCTCCTCGCCGTCCTCGTCCTCCTCGACGACCTCGGCATCTTCCACCAGGTCGTCGGTGTCCGTGGCCCCTTCGGAACTCGCCTCTTGCTGTTGCTGTGCCTGGCTGTAGAGTACCTCGGAGAGCTTGTGGGAGGCGGTCATCAGCGCCTCCTGCTTGCTCTTGATCTCCTCGACATCGCCGCCGGCGAGCGCCTCCTTGGTCTCCTTTATGGCCTGTTCGATCTCCAGTTTGGTGTTCGGGTCAACCTTGCCGTCGACGTCCTTGAGCGAACGTTCGATGGAGTAGACCAGGTTGTCCGCGTTGTTGCGGACGTCCGCCTCCTCGCGGCGGCGCTGGTCATCCTCGGCGTGCGACTCCGCATCCTGCATCATCTGCTGGATCTCCGAGTCCGAAAGACCGCTCGAGGCCGTGATCGTGATCCTCTGCTCCTTGCCAGTACCCAGGTCCTTGGCCCCGACGTTGA
Source organism: Rubrobacterales bacterium (assembly GCA_038199875.1). Lineage (GTDB taxonomy): Bacteria > Actinomycetota > Rubrobacteria > Rubrobacterales > Rubrobacteraceae > Rubrobacter_D. The sequence goes on along the minus strand of JBBPYN010000145.1, from coordinate 19,460 downwards.
CTATGCCGTTGGCGTCTATGTCGAAGGCGACTTCGATCTGGGGCACGCCCCTTGGCGCCGGAGGGATGCCAACCAACTGGAAGTTGCCGATGATCTTGTTGTAGGCCGCTATCTCTCGTTCGCCCTGGTAGACCTTGATCTCCACAGACCCCTGGTTGTCATCAGCGGTGGTAAACACCTCGCTCTTACGTGTGGGTATGGTGGTGTTCCGCTCGATGAGCTTGGTGAACACACCGCCCTTGGTCTCTATACCGAGGGAGAGCGGCGTAACGTCCAGGAGCAGCACGTCCTTGACCTCGCCGGCGAGAACGCCTGCCTGGATGGCTGCCCCCACGGCGACGACCTCATCTGGGTTGATGCCCTTGTGCGGCTCTTTGCCCGTGATCTCCTTGACCTGCTCCTGAACCGCGGGGATACGGGTCGACCCGCCGACGAGTATCACCTGGTCGACCTGGCCCGGCTGCAGGCCGGCGTCCCCCATCGCCTGGCGTACGGGGCCAGCGGTCGCCTCGACGAGGTCGGCCGTCAGGTTGTTGAACTGCGCCCGGCTGAGCGTCAGGTCCATGTGCTTCGGACCGTTCTGGTCAGCCGTCACGAAAGGCAGGTTTATCGCTGTGCTCGTTGTTGAGGAGAGCTCCCTCTTGGCCTTCTCGGCGGCCTCTATGAGGCGCTGGGTGGCCATCTTGTCCTTGGAGAGGTCTATACCCTCGACCTTTTTGAACTCAGCGACCATCCACTCGACCACCTTGGCGTCGAAGTCGTCGCCGCCGAGGTGGTTGTTTCCGCTCGTGGCCTTGACCTCGAAGACACCCTCGCCGAGCTCCAGGATGGAGACGTCAAACGTGCCGCCGCCGAGGTCGAAGACGAGGATGGTCTGGTCCTCCTCCTTGTCCATGCCGTAGGCGAGCGACGCCGCGGTCGGCTCGTTGATAATCCGCTTGACGTTGAGGCCGGCGATCCTACCAGCATCCTTGGTCGCCTGGCGCTGGGCGTCCTCGAAGTACGCGGGGACCGTGATGACGGCCTCTGTGACCTCCTCCCCCAGATACTCCTCGGCATCCCTCTTGAGCTTCTGGAGGGTCATCGCGGAGATCTCGGGCGGGGAGTACTCCTTGTCGTCGACCGCGATCCTGATGTCCCCGCCTGGAGCAGACTTGACCTGGTAGCCGACGCGGCCAGCCTCGGTCTTCACGTCGTTGTAGTGGCGCCCCATAAAACGCTTGATCGAATAGACCGTGCGCTCAGGGTTCGTGACGGCCTGCCTCCTCGCCAACTGTCCGACCAGCCGCTCCCCACTCCTCCGGTCGAAGGCCACGACCGATGGCGTCGTCCTCTCCCCTTCTGTGTTGGTGATGACCGTCGGGTCACCACCCTCAAGTACCGCCACGCAACTGTTGGTCGTGCCCAAATCTATGCCAATGGTCTTGGCCATACGCTTACCTCCTACAAGATGAAGTGATCTAAAGTGTGGTGAGTATAAAATCTGAGTCTTGTACTTGCAAGTTTTTCGTTCCCGACTTCTGCCTGTGAACGGGGACGGTACTCCGGGCCTGTATAAGGTAGGATAGGGAAATCGCCGGGGCTTTGGACCCTGGGGTAGGTCGGGAGGTTTTGGGAGTCGGATTGGACGAAGTAATTCTGCTGGTTGACGATGACGCGGCGCTCCTTGAGGTCACGTCTATTGTGCTGGCCTCTGAGGGTTACCGGGTATTGACTGCTGAGGAGGGGGTCGAGGCGCTCCGCATACTCGGGCGCGAGGGGTTGGATCTCGTGGTGCTCGACATCATGTTGCCGAGGATGAGTGGGTTCGAGGTCTTGAAGAAGATGAGGGAGCACAGTGACGTACCCGTCGTATTGCTCACGGCCAAGAGCCAATCCGTGGACAAGGTGGTCGGGCTCGAGCTCGGGGCAGACGATTACATCACCAAGCCCTTCGACACCAAGGAGTTGCTCGCCAGGATCAAAGCCATCCTCAGGCGCTTCGGGCAGGATGGCAGGGGCAGGGAGGGGTTGCTCAGGCTTGGTCCTCTGGAGTTGGACCCAAACGGGTACACGGTCAGCCGCTCCGGGGAGACGTTGGATCTCACGCCAACCGAGTTCAAGATACTCGCGCTCCTCATGCGCCGTCCTGGGCAGGCCTTCACACGGGCCCAGATCTCCGAGGCCGTCTCCACCGGGTCGCATTATCTGGCGAGCCGCTACATAGACGTGCACATCAGCAGGCTCAGGGCCAAGGTCGAGATCGACCCTTCCAGGCCTGAGATCATACAGACAGTCCCAAGCGTCGGGTACAGGGCAGCGAGGCCAATCTAGCCTCCATGGTGGAGTATGGACGTAGGCAAGAGAGACGATAGAGGACTCTCGCCGACCCTGAGCTTCAGGGCCAGGATCTTCGTGGCGCTCGTCGGGATCTCATCGGTGACGAGCCTTATCATCGGTCTGGTCCTGTATTACTTCGCCCAGGACAGGCTGGTACACGCGGAGAACACACTACTCAAACAACGTTCCCAGACCGCCAACGTAGGCGCGCATGACTTCCTAGAAGGACTCCGCGACCCCGAGGACAAGACCCTCCCCCCCTCGAAGAGCTACGCCGAGCAGCTCGTTCAGGCGGTCGCCGACCCGACGGGCCTCGAGGTGCTCTACGTGGGACCCGACCTCGAACCCCTGGCTGCCCGCGACGGTCTCGGCAACCCTCTCGATCCGAACAAGTCCTACAACGGGCTCGGGCTCGGCAAGGGGGAGCTCGAACAGACCGCCGCATCGCCGCTTGGGAAGGGCAGGCTCGTGTACAGCGAGGGTCACTCGGGGTACGTGGCGGTATGGCCCCTCACGGCCACCGACGGTGCCGTACAGGGGGTCCTGGTCTACGACGTTCCCCGCGACGAACTCGGGGAGACGCTAGCCTACCTGCGCTACGGCATCCTTGGGGCCATACTCACGAGCATCCTCCTTGCTGGGGCGGCCAGCCTGCTGCTCACGCGCCAGGTTACGCGGCCCCTACTGGAGACCCGTGACGCGGCCATCAGGGTCGCTTCGGGCGATTACGCGGCGACCGTGCCCGTCAAGAGCAGGGACGAGCTAGGCGAGGTGGCCCGAACGTTCAACTACATGGCCGAGGAGATAGAGCTCTACGTCGGCGAGATTCAGGAGCAAAAGGGCCGCCTCGAGGCCGTCCTCCAGGCCTCTCCCGAGGCCGTCGTCGCGACTGACCCCGACGAGCGGGTAACCATGGTCAACCCGGCGGCGGCCAGGATGCTCGGCATAAGGCCCTCGGACAGGGGGCGTACGCTGGAGGAAATTGGAGTTCCGAGCGGGGTCCTGAGGTGCTTGCGCGAGGCGGCCGTCAACGGGGTCGCGGTAAGAGAGGTCGAGCTGGGAGAGAAGGCTTACTGGGCCTACGCCGCCCAGATGGACAGGGGCGAGGATGTCGCACAAAACGGCGGCGTGAACGCCGGCATCATCCTGGCCGTAAGGGACATAACCGAACATCGCTCCCTGGAGAAGGCCAAGACGGCCTTCGTCTCGGACTTCTCCCACGAGCTCAGGACCCCCCTGACAACCATCCAGAGCGCGGTCGGCCTTCTCGAGCGCGCCCGCGACCGGCTCGACCCGCTGGAGCACCGGGCGCTCGAGCTTGCCGACCAGGAGCTGAAACGTATAAGGGGAATGGTCGAGGAGCTGTTGACCCTCGCCCAGATGGACTCCTGGCAGTACCAGCTCGAGGTAGGGCCGGCCAACCTGAGTACGGTCGTCCAGACCGCCATAGAGTCGATAGAGGCCAAGGCCCAGAGGTTCGGCATCGAAATATACTTCGATGACGCGGGCGAGCACCGGTGTGTCTGCGACGTCCAGAAGCTCTACCAGGTCTTCCTGAATCTGCTTGACAACGCGATCAAATACTCCGATCCCGGCGCCAGGGTCGACATCGAGATAGAGGAGGACACCTCGTCGCTGACCGTGAGCGTCCGTGACACTGGACTTGGCATCCCCGAGGAAGACCTCAGCCAGCTCTTCGATCGTTTCTACAGGGTGGACAAGGACCGCTCCCGCGCTAGCGGCGGAAGCGGGCTTGGACTCGCCATAAGCAAGCAGATAGTCGAGATGCACGGCGGCAGCATCGCGGTCGATAGTGAGGTCGGCGCGGGCTCTGTCTTCGAGATCACGCTCCCCAAGACCTTCCTCTCCCGCTCCGCAAGCCATGCCCTCTAGCGCGAGGCCAGCAAAACTGTTCGCGGTCCTCATGTTCGCAGTTATGACCACAGCCCCTGCGGGATGCTTCCATCCCGACGAGGAGGGCTCCATCGCGCCCCTGGCTCCGGCGGCGGGCCGGATTGACCCCGGACTGGGCCCAGGGACACGGGCCCTCAGCTCGGGACCTGGGTACAAGGGTTCGCCAAGCTGGAGCCCGGGCGGGGTTAGGATCGCGTTTACCGTTGACGGCTACGTGGTGGACAAGCCAACTGAATCCGGGCGGCTGAGGCGCTGGACCACGAGGGACTTCGTCGCGAGAGATACGGAGTGGACCTCGGACGACACCCTGACGATGCTCGGCGCAGCGCCGGCCTCCCCGTCCAGGGGAGAGACGGGCAGTTCCCTGTACAGGGCGCACACAGGGGGAGATTCACTGAAGCTGGAGAAGATCGCAAGGGGAGTTCTCGCGATGAGCCCTGACCCGGATGGGGAGGGTTTGTGCTTCGCCTTCGACAGGGGGGCTTACGAGAGCGGACTCGCGCTGACGCGAGGTAGCGCGGAAGTATTCAGGATCTATTCCAAACCCATCGAAGGCCGCATCGCATCTCTCTCCCTGTCACCCGACGGCGACAAGGTCGTCATGGCGGTACGTCCCGAAGGAGACGCCGAAACCTCCGAGCTACGTACCTTCGACCTTGTTACCAGAGAAGAGCGGGAGGTAACGCAGCTGGATGGCAAAAGGGAGATACTAGGTACGCCCCAGTGGACGGAGCAGGGCCTCTTCTTCGTGGCAGGCAAGCAAAGTACGTCTGTGGACGACGACAGTTCCGAGCCGCTCTACAACCTGTATCGCGTGCCGGCTAAGGGGGGCGCGCCAGAGCCCGCGCCTGGTGTGGGAGAAGACTTTGTGGCCGCGAGCATCAGCGTCTCTCCCGACGGTAGCCGTCTGGCCGTCATCGGCCGTCTCAACCCGAAATCTCCGACCAACCTGTACGTGCTCGGGCCAGCCACGAAGAGCCTCGAGGCCGTTACGACCAACGAGGACATGGAGATAAAGACAGGGCCAGACGACCTGATGTGGTCCCCCGACGGCAAGGGCGTCGCCATCGTCGCCCGCGGCACCCCCTCGACGGAACCCGAGGTGCGCGCTAACCCCGTCGATAGGCTCCTGAGAGACTTCTACAACCTCTACGAGATACCGGTCTCGGGGGATACCCAGCGGTGAGGGACGTACTGTTCTGGCTCTCAGGCGCTGCCCTGGCCTTCTTCATCACGGCGGGGGCTTTCCTGCTTCTTGCGAACCTTGCCACCGTCCCCTTCGAGAAGAGCCTGACACCGGACCCGGGGTCAGGCGAGTCCGGCGCCGCCGTGGAACTGGCACTTGATACAGAACGGCTCGCAGCTCTCAGGCCGCTCCCGGATCAAAGCCTCGACCTGAAGGTAAAGAACGCTGGTGCCACGCGCCTGTTAGACGTGAACGTGGTCTTGACAACCTTCTCCGAGAACACCGCCATCCCTGATACCCGCTTCTACCGGCGGACAGTCGAGAAAGTAGCTGCCGGTGGGGCAGCCGACGTGCACTTCGAGTTCGACCTGTCTGACCCCGAACAGTCCGCAGCGAGACTGCCTGCCTCGGAACCGGCGCGTAAGATCCTGGAGATCAGGGCCACCACCCCCGAGGGCATATCGACGGTCAGAACGGTGATCCTACCGCCCTGAGGTGCTACCGGCCTCTTTGCTCACCGGCCGAGCGCGCCAGCGCGCCTGGTACTGGCGCCTGTATACCAGGCAACTTTACCCGCCCGACGAGCGCCCGCGCCAGCTCCCCCACCTCGACTGCGCTCTTCAGGTCGATGTGCGCCAGCGTGTAGTAGCTCATCCTGTACGGCGCGCGGCGCAAGGACCGCCACCCGCTCTCGAGCAGAAACGAGGTGGGAACGTGGTTGGACACCCCGTGGTCACTGGCGATCGCCTGCACGCTCCCGACACCCCGCTGCCTGAGATCCCTGAGCATCCTCACCAGCAGACGGCGGCGCGTGCGCGTATCCCCCCCCACGTAAGCCAGTAGCACGGCCTCCTCATCGATCGGCCCCAGAGGATAACGGGCCGAGCTCGCCAGGTTCTTCGGCGGGGCGTAGACCACGAACCCCTGGACCTCCCCACCGCGCCTTACGGCGAAGCCAGCCGTCCCCCAGCCGTCGTTCAGCCCGCGGAACCACTCTTCCGCGGAGTACCCGTTCTCGGTCCAATGCGAGATCACGGCCCCGAGACCGGGGACCTCGCCGGCATCTTCGGCCGAGATCTCACCGACCATGGGCACGAAAGAGGTTGGTTTCATCGCTCCTGGCCTGGTTCGCCGCCTTCGGGTCCCCGCAGCCGCTCTCTCGTCTCCCTCACCTTCCTGCGTAGCTCCTCTGACCTCTCGGCGTTGGTAGTCTCATCCGCCTCCTCGACGCCACCGGCCACGTCCCTGGATACGTCCCTGAGGTGGGGCCGCTGCGGCGTTGTCTCATCGACGGGGGGAGGGGAGCCGCCGAGGTCGGCGGTCTCCTGGCGCTGGAGGGGCCCTTCGCGGACCTCGGCCAGGCGGTCCCTCATCTGCTCTTGCGCATCGAAGTACCTCTCGCGGCCCCTCTCGCGGGCCTCCCCCGCCCTGTTGGCGAGCGAGCCGCGAAGCTCCCTGCCGCTGCGCGGGGCCAGTAGTATGCCCACCAGGGCCCCTACCGCGCCGCCGAGCACGAAGGTTCTCAGTCGCTGCTTGTCCAGCACCTTTGTCTCCTTCTGGGCCTTTCGGTTTATTCTAACCGCTTTTCGCGCGGGGGATGGGGACCCCGTGCCTTGGCGTGCCGGCGTCGAGGAGCATCGCAGGGGCGCGCCGGCCGGCCCTGTCGGCTATCCCCGTGACCCTGTTGGCCACGATCTCGACGGCCGCATCAGAGGTATTCTCTATGGAGACGTTCTCGACCGCCTGAACGCCGGCCCTGACCGAGCTCTCGACGATGTAGTCGTGGATCTGGCGTATCTCCTGGAAATACGAGATGTACTCCTCGGCCGGACGGCGCATAGCCGTCCCAAGTGCCCTGACGTAGAAGCGCGCGCGGTGCACGTGTTCGTCCGAGAGGTAGACCACTAGAGTGCAGACGTTTGGGTGGTCGCGGTAACGGTTGAGGATGATCTCGGGTACGAGGTGAACCCCTTCTATGACGAGGTTCGTCCCCTCTTTCAAGCCCCTGTCAACGATAGCCTCGACGCCGACGGCGACCTGCGCCGCCTGCTGCCTGAAACCGTAGAGGACCATCTCGTCTTCCTCGACGGGCACCCTCAAGTCCTCGCGTTTTATCTCGTAAGAACTCTTGTGAAGCAAGGGAAGGAGGTCGGGACTTATGGCCCGCCGCAGGACCTCCCTGATAGAGTCCGTACCTACCACGCTCTGGATGTTCAGGCGCCTGGCCACGTCGGCGGCGAGGGTGCTCGTCCCGACCCCCGTAGCCCCGCCGATCAAGACCACTATGGGTTCTGTGGACTCCCGCAAGACGCGCCACTTGTCAAGCCTGTCGACGACGAACGCGTCCTTCTTGACCAGCTTGTCCCTGACGCGGGCGAGGACCTCTTCCTCCTCTACCGTGTAGAGCTGCTCGGCAAGGAGCTCGGCGCGTACCTCGCTCGCGATCTGGTGCGCCAGCTCGGCGCGCGCCCCGGCCTGGGCAAGCGTCTGCGCCAGAATTCCGCGGGAGAACGGCGTCTCCCTTCCCCCCTTGACGATCGTGATCTCCCGTTCGTCCATTGCACCCTCCTAGAGCGCTGACGAATCCTAGTCGCCGAGGATGCGGAGGCCCCCATACTTCCTCCCCCGCCGCTTCCTTATGCGGTTGAAGAAGAATAGCAGAAAGCCGACCAATATAAGCGGCACGAAGGGCAAAAAGAGCCCTACCGCCCCGCCAAGTACCGCCACCCCGTCCTCGAGGCCGCTCAAGAACGCCGTCGAGACGCCAGCCGACTCAGCGCTTGAAGTGGGACGTGCGATCACCTTGAGCACGGCGACCAGGGCGGCGATCCCAGCACCGAGGACGAGCCCTGGCGCGGCGCTCGCGTCCAGACGCGCCCCCGGCTCGAACATCGTCTCGAACAGGGCCGCGCCTGCCAACCCCCTGACCGCCACCATCGCGTAGCTGAACCCCGGGTCCAGGGCCCGAAACTTGTCGAGTACGATCTCCACGACCGCCAGCGCCGAGAACACCCCGACCACGGTCCAGTCGATCTGTAGACCCAGGAGATCAGGCGGTACGATGAACCCCAGCCGGGCGAACAGCGCGAACAGCGCGAGCGGCACGAATGCCCTCACCCCGGCCACGGACGCGAGGCCAACGCCAAGACCAAACCAGACAACACTATCCACGGCAAGCATTATAACGCGGTCCGGGTAGCTCCGGTCTGTTACAGGGACCTCAGGGAGTACGTCACAGACACCCGCGTCCCCTGGCCTTGAATGGCCGTAGTGCAGCCTGCTGGCGGGGCCGGTTCAATCGGACCCGTGCTCTGAGCTATACTCGCCTGACTTCAGGATGTGGCGCCCGTCAATAGTTCGGAGGATTCATGTCGCAGACCGTGACGATGGACAAGATAGTGGCCTTCTGCAAGCGCAGGGGCTTCGTGTACCAGAGCTCGGAGATCTACGGCGGCCTGCGTTCATCCTACGATTACGGACCTTTGGGCGTCGAGCTGAAGCGCAACATAAAGGACGAGTGGTGGCGCCGCATCGTGCACATGCGAGACGACGTGGTCGGGCTCGACCCCGCTATCATCATGCACCCGAGGGTGTGGGAGGCATCAGGGCACACTGCCACCTTCAACGACATGCTCGTGGAGAGCCGCACCAGCAAGCGCCGCTACAGGGCCGACCACCTTATCGAAGACGCCACGGGCCGGGACGTGGAGGGGCTCTCCCCTGGCGAGCTGACGGAGATCATACAGACCGACGACCGTATAAAGGACCCGGCAGACGGCGGGCGCGAGTTCGGCGAGGTCCGCCCCTTCAACCTGATGCTCGAAACCTACCTGGGCCCGGTCAAGAGCCCGGAGAACCTCACCTACCTGCGCCCCGAGACTGCGCAGGGCATCTTCGTGAACTTCAAGAACGTGCTCCAGACCAGCAGGGTCAAGGTCCCGTTCGGCATAGCCGACATCGGCAAGTCGTTCAGGAACGAGATCACACCGGGCAACTTCATCTTCCGTACCCGCGAGTTCGAGCACATGGAGATGGAGTTCTTCGTCGAGCCGGGCACGGATGAGGAGTGGCACGAGTACTGGATCGAAGAGCGCTGGAACTGGTACCTGAGACTGGGCCTCAAAGAAGAGAACCTCCGCCGCTACGAGCACCCGAAGGAGAAACTCTCCCACTACTCCAAGCGTACCGTGGACATCGAGTACGACTACCCTTCTGCCAGCTGGTCCGAGCTCGAAGGCATCGCCAACCGCACGGACTTCGACCTCAAGCAGCACGCCAAGCACTCGGGCGAGAACCTGGAGTACATAGATCAGGTGACGAACAACCGCTACGTCCCCTACGTCATAGAGCCGGCCGTCAGCCCCGATCGCATCATGCTCGCCTTCCTCGTCGACGCCTACACGGAGGAAGAGGTGAACGGCGAGGCACGTACCGTCCTCAAGCTACACCCGCGCATAGCCCCGACCAAGGCCGCGGTCTTCCCGCTCTCCAAGAAAGAGCCCGTCTCGACCATAGCAAAGGAACTCCACGACGACCTCAAGGGCGACTACCGCCTGTTCTACGACGATTCCGGCTCCATCGGCCGCCGCTACCGTCGCCAGGACGAGGCGGGCACCCCCTTCTGCGTGACCGTCGACTTCGACACCATCGAAGACAAGCAAGTGACCATCCGCGACAGGGATACCCTGCAGCAAGAGCGTGTGCCCATCGGGGCGGTACGGGACAGGCTGAAGGCCCTTATCTCAAGATAGGACCTCCAGCCGCCAGGAGGTTGGATGTGGCTAATCCTCCGGTATCTCGTCGTAGACCATCTTCAGGTCCATCCCCTGGGCGCGGCGGAGCAGGCGGAAGCCCACGTAAAGGGCGAGCGCGACGCCGTAGAGTACCAGCATGTAGACAAGAGACTGGCCGTTGTTGATGCCGTAGGTGTCGTCAGTGAGCCACTTGTAGAGGCAGAACACAAGGAAGATCGAGAACATGGACGCCGCTACGGTTATAAGGGGGAGGCCGAGCACGTTGTAGCGGGCTATCGGGGAGGCGTTGTAGATCTCTGGCTTGCGCCACGGCAGGATCGCGGCCGCGATGGCCGAGCCGAGGAAAGTCGTTGCTATGACCAACGTCGCGTCGAGAGTATAGGTCGCGAAGTTCTCTCCGTAAGCGTAGAAGTAGCTGATCGGGATCGAAGGCAAGAGCATGAGCGCCAGCGCGTAGTAGGGGACGCCGTTACGCGAGGTCTTGGCGACCCACTCAGGTAACACCCGGTCGAAGGCCGTCGCGAAGACAACGCGCGTTGAGGAAAGGAATACAGACCCGACCCACCCGAAGAACCACAGCGTAAGCAGCGCTACGAGAATGAACTGCAGGATGGGGCTGTCGAGCAGGAACGCCGCGAAGAGTCCTGGGTAGGGCCAAACCGAGATCGGTCCGTTCCCACCCCAGTAAGCATTGTTCGCCGCGTAATAGAAATCCCAGCCGAACGTCTTGGCGAAAAGAAGCAGCATGATGACAGCCACGGCAGAGGTGACGATGAGGGCGCCGCCCATCGCGTAGATGTTCTTACGGAAGTCCGAGGCACCGCGAACCTCTCCGTAGAGCGTAGCCCCCCAGTTCGACCACAGGTTGAAGAAGACGATCATCGGGATCAGGAGCAGCGTTGGGCCGAAGACCAGGTCCCCGAGGTTGGTGCCCTGGACGCTGCCGGCCTCGAGGGTCTGCTGGTAGGCGTTGCCCCCAGCATTGTAGAGGTCCTGAGCCTGGGAGTTGAAGGCTGCGACGAAATCCGCATTCGAGTTGAAGAGCAGGAGGGCCAGCATGATCACGAGGCCGATGACCCCACCGTAAAAGCAGAACTTCTGGATGCGGGCATACGTTCTCATACCTAGTGAGATCAGGATGGAAGCCAGAATCGCCACGACCATCGAGGCGGTGAACGTCCCGCCAGGAGCACCGAAGAAGTTTGCCACCCCATCCAGCCCTAGTATGGTCGCGAGTGGGACGAGCACCTCGATGTTCAGGATGTTCGCGTAGATCGGGACCCAGTGCCACAGGATGAACCACCAGCCCGTCACAGCAAGCACGAAGCCTATGCCGCCGCCCAAGACGCGGCTCATCCACACGTAGTCGCCGCCGGCCCGGGGCATCACTGCGATCAGTGATGCGTAAGTCACGGCCTGGAAGACGAGGTAGAGTCCGGAGAGGATGATCGCGTAGATCAGTGACCCGCCAGGGATAAAGGGCGCGAAGGAGAAGATGTAGAGGCCGAGTGTGAGGAGGTTTATCGCGAACGCTGCGTAGATAAAGCCGTCCAACACAGACCATCCTCTGAGAAGGCCGGTCGCCTTCCTCTGGAACAGGTCCTCGGACCCCGCCGCTGCATTGTTTGCCATCTAATTTCCTTTCTATCCGCTGGTCAGTACGAACCGCTTGACCTTCTTGCCACCGTCCAGGTTCACTACCGCGCCGAGCAACTGTCCCTGCTCGTAGGAACTGCCGGGGTTGATGCACAGCGTGCGCCCGATGCGGGTGTTGCCCTTCGCCTCGTGGATGTGACCGTGCAACGCCAGAGCCGGCTGTCCCTCCTCTATCGCCTCCCTCACGGCCGTCGAGCCGACAGGCACGATCGAGCGCCCGCCGTGCTTGGGGCGCATGTTCTCGTCTATCTCGGGAGCCTCGTCGAGGCCCGTTCCGTAGGGAGGACAGTGGAAGTTGTAGATCGTCTTCTCCGGGGGCGCCGTCACCTGCGAGGTCATCTTCCGCAGGCGCTCGGCGAGGTCGTCCTCGTCCTCCTCTCGATACGTGTCCCAGGGCGTCCGGTTCGACCACCCGGTCGAGATCATCTGGAAGTCGCCGAACTCGACTACCTTGCCCTCGGCGAGCCGCACGCGCTGGGCTGAGGAGATGATCTCGTCGACCTCGAACTGGTCGTCGTTGCCGGGAGACACGAAGCAGTCTATCCCCGTCCCATCGAGCTTTTCGTCGGCCATTCGCATCCAGCGCTCGACGGTCCCGAGCATCTCTCTGTGGAACAGCTCGTCCCTGAGCTCCTCTGAAGAGGAGAGCTCGGACATCTGGTCTGGGTTGGTGCGGAAGGGGTAGTAGCCGCGCCGCATAACCGACTCCTCGAACTCTTTGACCTCGTCTTCGCTCTCGAACTCCCGCCTGTTCTCGAGCAGCGTCGCGTGCCAGCGGTCGGGGCCTTCCTCGACTATGGGGACGAGCGCCTTGCCTGTCATGTCGCCGCCTAGGACCATGACCTTCGCCTCGTAGTGCTTGCCCGAGTTCAGGAACTTGCGCCAGCAGGTCTCCGAACCATGGATGTCCGTGGCAAAGAACACCCTCGTGTCGGGTTCACGTGAAAAGAGTTTGGAGATCATGGTCCTCCGTCCACCTCCTCAGGCAGCTCGTACCAACGTTTGCGGTCGCCTATCTTCGCGCGCATCTTCCAGCCAAACGACTTGGGCTCCTCTTCGATGCGCTCCAGCAGCGCTTTGAGGCGCTCCGTAATCCGCTCCTTGCCCTCTTCGCTGAGGTCGTAGCGCTCCAGGTGACCTTCCAGGGCTTCGAGGTTGGCCGTGAAGGTGCGCCAGAGTCCCCAGTCAGAGGAGCACAGCCTTGCGATGTGTGCGGCGTTGACGTTCTCTCCGTCCTCTTCGCCGACGGGGTGGTCGTGCAGGAGGGCCAGGGCGTCGCGGACGTCCTTCTCGTTGAGCTCGATGATCTGAAGTTTCGTGAGCAGGAGTTCGGCGAGCGGGACGGTGAGCGGCTCAAGGGTCATGCGTTTACCGAAGGGGATCTCGTGGCTCATCCTGAAGGTGCCGACGAGGACGTCCACCTGTCTATCGTGCTCCTCGTCGAAGTACAATAGACGCTCGCGGCCGTAGAGCGCGTTGAACCGCGTCTGCGGCGCGTACCCGAGCGACTCGAAGAACTTCTGAATCTGGGAAGATTTGCCCTTGGGGGTGATCCAATCCAGGTCTGCATATTCGCGCTCGAAGGCAGGCTGCAGACCGTCCCTGGCACGTACCTTGATCGCCACCCCTCCTAGGAGGCGAAGCGCCACGTCCTCGCGCTCAGCCCTCTCGGCGACGCGCACGGCCTCCTCGACCATGTCTTCATGGATGCCGTTAGTCTCATTGCTCGTCACTCTATTCCTCCTGCGCGTTCTTGGCGGCCTCTACCCAGGGCCGCACCAGCTCCCTGTTCTCGCTCTCTTCGAGCCATCGGCGCACGCCCTTCTCCGGGTCACCGGCTTTGTTTATGGAGATCTCGAGGCTTCCCACCTGGTCCTCGTCGAGCCTCATGGCGCCAATGAGGGCGTAGGCCGCGGGTTCGTCGTCGGCGAGACCTTCCCTGACGACCGAGTGGAGGCTCTGGGGGGCGTCCACCGAGCCCATCGCGTTCTTCGGGTCCGAGAGGTAGTGGAAGTCGTACTCCTGGTTCATCCAGTGCGGCGACCAGGCAAGGAACACGAAAGGCTCTTGCATGCGGTACTCCTGTGCGAGCTCCGCGAGCATCGCCGGCGTGCTTGCCTCCACGAGCCTGGAGTGAAGATGGTAGCGTGGGATAACGTCGGTCTCTATCTTCTCCATCAGGACGGCGCCTGGTTGTAGACCCGTGATCATAGCTGTCCCCGAATGGTCGAGGTCGGCGATGGTACTCACGCCGTGCATGTACTCGGGGACGGCGATCCCGTACCTCGTCTTGCCGACGTACCAGGGCTTTTTCAGGACCTTGATCCTACCCTGCCCCTTGTCCACGAACTGCTGGTGGTTGGGCATCCAGGCGTCCTGGAAAGCGTCGGTCTCGCCGTCGATGAGGTCCTGGTAGGCGGGCCCGACATCGTCGGCGAGCTTCAGCTCGACGGTTTCGTAGCCGAGGTCGTCCTCGAGGAGAACTTTGGTGAGGGTGGCGTTTGCCACGTTCTCATCCCAGTCAAGGTAGCCAAGGGTGAGGTTTCCAGCACCACCGAACCCGCAGTTAGAACCGAGAGCCCCCGCCACCAGCAGCGGCAATGAGGCCATCAGCAGCCTCAGGAGTGGCCCGAGCATCCCCGTTCTGTTCGGCGGGTCGTTCGTCCCCCCCGGACGGTGGCCTCTCTCTAAGCTGTCGTCAGCCAGCGGCTGCTCCTTCAGTAGCATGCAACGTAAGATCGCACGTTCCACCGCCCATATCTCCCCCGCGGCGAAAACTAAATGCATGCAACCCTGGCACCGTACCCATCCTTCAAGGGCACGGGCGCCGCTGCATGATACGTCGTCGCCGCACCCCGTTCAACTTGTCAGCATTTCAGCACGGCGGCTTCGCCGCCTTTCAGCTAGTCAGCACTTCGGCAATTCATCGGTAGTTTGTTGTTAGTGGACATAGAGGTAAAGTCCTCTACCGGAAAACACCATCTCAAGCAGCTCTCTTAGCTCCTGCGGTGGGGGCTTCCCGCAGAATGCTCTCCAGTATCTTTTCAGCATGACATAGGGCTCCAACCACCCCCTTACTGACCTCAAAGTCTCCGGCCAGGAGCATACCCCCCGGGGCCTCCTTTTTTCTAGGACGGCAAAGCCTACTTGAGTAGCTGCTCTTCGAGCCTGCCGAGGTAGGCATCTGGGTCCCGCCTGAAGCGTAGCTGGGCACGGCGGCTCTCTCGCCGCTTTTCGAGCGAGGCACGCAGGGTTCGCCATTCTTCAACATCTGCGGGGCGTATCTCCGGGGCGGCGAAACCTTCTGGGGGAGTGGCGATCGCGGCCACCACACGCGCGCTTCCTCTCACCACCATCGCGGGCGATGCTCCCTTCCTGCCGCTAGCCCGCCGCTCGCTGTAGCGTACAGATCCGAAGCATTGCTCGAGGTCGTTGTTGGTGCGTGGGAGGGTTCCTTCGGGGTAGCGGTAGCACTGAAAGAGTCCTTTCCAATAGCTTTTGGTTACCTTCAAGAATAGGGAGACCGCTCCCGAAAGATCGCCTGCTTGCTCTCTTGTTGTGGACATCTCTGCGAGCAGGTGGCGGTAGTCCCGTCGCAGTTGTTCGACCCGGAGAGCCTCTTCGTTGGAGAGAATGTGCGCAGCCCTGTGTACCCAGGAGTAGGTAAGGTGAATGGGTGGCCACAGCGGCGCTGTCTGGGTGAGGGCGCGAGAAAGCATCCTTTGTAGACGCTCTAGCTCTGTTGGAAGCCCCTTTTTGTGTCTACGACGCGCTCTATGGAACTGTGGATGGCCTCCATCCGCTCGTGAAGCTTTATGCCGGAGGCCGAGAGCGGGGGCCGTCCATCGTCGGTGATCGCGCTGCGTACCGCCAGGCAGTAGCCACGCACGGCCTCGGCTTCAGGGTCTTGCCTGCCCTCCAACTCCCGCTCGATGGGCCTCACCCCGCGCACCCGCTTCTTGAGCTCCTTCTTGGCGTGTCGGTCGGCTTCTCATAGACCTCTTTGGCCGCCTCTCTGAGGTAGTGAAATTGACACAGTTGGTGAGGAGCTTTCGGAAACACTCTTGCCACAGCCCGCCGGATCGAATGCTGCCCATCCGAAACGACGCCAACCACCGGAACCTCAAGCTCTCCGGCGACCTCCCGCAGCAAATTAACCAGGGACTCCTCGGTTGCGCTCAGGAGGCTGCGTGCCAAAAGCACCTCCCCGGAGAGGCACTCGCGCACCACCCACAGAACCTCGTGGCCCACGTCCGGTTGCAACCCGTCGAGGGCCAGGACGACCCTACCTTGCTCCCCCAGCTTCTCTCGCAGGTGAGTGTGATCCGTGAGCCTGAGCGTCACCAACTCCTCGTAGCGATCGAGCAGGTTGGTAACCGTGCGCTCCGAGACGGCGACCCCGCGCCCTGAAAGCTCGCGATGGATCTCGGGAACGCTGCGATGCTCGGCGTGGCGTAGAGCGCCAACCAGGGCGATCACATCGAGGCCGAACTCGCCTTGTGGCAGCGCGAAGGCGCCTTCTTGCTCCGGTTGATGAGGGTGCTGGTAGAGTGCGCACTCCGGATTTGTGCAGCGGCGGATGACCAACCTCAAGCGCACCAACCCATCGAGCGTAGCGACGGTTCGGAGGCGATGGTAGGCGACCCACAGCCGACGTGTGCAACCTAGGCAGAGTTCGTCGAGGGGCTCGAGCCTGATCTCAGATGGGGCTTTGGGGCGAGGATGGTTTCTTGACATGAGTCTCTCCACTCCGGTGGCCTGCTAGACCAGCTTACGCAGAGACCAACGAGAGCATAAAAAAGTGGGGGCACTCGAGCGGTTGGTGTCCCGAGGCGATTCATCCGCCGCATCACTCTCGGCGGTGTTGCCCCAGGAATTTTATGCTCTCCTTCTACGGAGTCGAGCGCGTCGAGCACCTCCACCAATGCTTGCTGTCTCTCTTGGGGATTGTCCCAGTCGGGATCGAGGACGGCTTTGAGGCTCTGGCGGTAGATCGCGCCCAGTTCTTGCTGGAAATGCTCGGTGAACAGTTCGTGGCGCCTCTCGCGCAAAAACACGAACAGCTTCGCCCTTTTGATGCGTTTCATCACCACCCGCTCGGTAGAGGTGGGGTCTACCGGTGGACACCAGAGTCGTGGACGCATGGCACGCTACCCCTTCTCGCTACGACGACATCTCCGTAGCAAACAGGCACTCGCCCGGCGAGTCAACCACGACCTGACCGATGCTCTAGGTTTCTACAGCAATGTCTGCCGTCGTAAGTGCATGCCAGCCTAAAGGAGTTAAAGAGTCCGTGCCTGAACCGGATTCCGTATCAGCCACCGTTATTGAGTAAGTTTCCATTTTATGCTATATTATAATGATGATGTGTTATTTGCATAGAAAGTGGCCCTTCAGTTGCTGACAGCTGATCGCGCTTTGCAGCTTCTTCTCGTCTTCGACGAGGGGAATCAGGAGTACCGCGTGGGTGAGCTGGCGGCCAAGCTCGGCCTCCACCAGAGCACCGTGTCGCGCTTAACCGCTACGCTCGCGAAGCGGGGCTTCCTTGAGCGAGCTTTGGAGAGCGGCGGGTTGCGACTCGGGCCGGAGGTCGGCAGGCTTGGTCTCCTAGCCTTGGGTGGCCACCATAACCTCGCGGCACTCGCGCAGAGGCCGATGAAACGCCTTGTGGACAGGGCCGGCGAGACGGTGACCCTCGCTGTCTTGGACGGTGAGGGGGTTGTCGCCATAGCGCAAGTCGCTGGACGGTACATCATCGGGCAAAAAGACTGGGTCGGCTTGAGGATGCATCCCCACTGCGCTGTGACCGGCAAGGTGCTGCTCGCGTTCACAGAGAGTAAAATTGACGGCCTTTCTCTCGAGGCGTTTACTGAGCGCACGATCACCGACGCGGACGAGTTTCGCTCCGAACTAGAGCGTGTCAGGAGGGCCGGTTGGGCGTCGGTGGTCGGCGAGTACGAGGCTGGGCTCAACGGCGTAGCGGCCCCCGTCTTCGACGCGGCGGGGTGCTGCCGGGCTGCGGTGAGCCTGTCGGGTCCCGAGTATCGCGTCCGAGAAGAGCTCCTGCCGGAGTTGGTGGCGCTTTGCAAAGCGACCGCCGCGGAGATCGGCGCGCTGCTCGGGAGAATCCATCATGCGGCTTGAGTTCGCGCCGTTCCGTTGGAGGAGGTGAGTTCGGATGCAAACATGTGACTGACCCACAGTTTCACGAAGTTGGAATCAGTTACGGAGAAGCTCTCAAGAGAAGAGACTGGGCTCTGAGTATTACCGGATACTGTTGGCGAAATGGTCGAGCGTGTAGAAGCGAGCCATTCCCGATCCTCCGAGGCACCATGGACTCTGTCTCGTGGCGCCCCTGCAGGGTAGGGCCAACAACATTATTACCGGGGGAGAAGTGACGGACGGTTGGCTCCGGCCAGTTGAGCCGGGTGTTGGCAAAAGGATAGAGAGTAGGAGTTTTCCATGAACGATAAGAAGCAAACTCTACTGGTGCTGGACCTGATGAACGAGATCGTGCGGGGCGACGGCGCCTGGGGCAAGTTGGGCTATGGCTACGGGTCCCAGGCCGAGAAGCGGGACGTGGTTCCGAAAACGGCCCGGGCGATTGAACGGGCGCGAGCCACCGGAATCCCAGTGATCTACGTAACTGTCGGATTCACGAAGACTTATGCAGAATGGCCCTCCGGTTCACCGGTCTTCACGGATGCCGGGAAAGAGGCTGGATTGCTGCAACTCGGAACTTGGAACCAGGATATCCACGAGGCGCTCGCACCGCAGGAGGGCGAGGTCCTTGTCACAAAGAAGCGTGTAAGCCCGTTCTACGCCACCTTCTTAGAAGTGTTGCTGCGGACACAAGGGATCGAGGAACTCTTGCTGTGCGGTATTGCCACGGACCACGTCGTGATGGCGGCGGCACGAGACGGCCACGATCGGGACTTCAAGATCAAAGTTCTTGAAGACTGTTGCGCCGCTGCCAGCCCGGAGCGACATGACGCGGCGATCATAGTCTTGGATGGCGTCGCCGAGATTACAGATTCGAATTCGGTCTTTGGGCAAGTGCAAGCGTGAAGCTCCGGGTCGGCCAGCTATGCATTGCTCCCGGATCAAGAGTTCCCACCTCATTGGCATCGGACGATTTTTGAGTGTTCGTGAACTGTGGCTCGAACAACCCTCGGAAGAGATTTTTGGGAGGTCCTTTTGATCGGTTAGAGGAGCAGTAGGGGTCACTGCGTGACTACGGGAATTTTGTGCGATAGAGAAGTTCGTCACGGAATGTCTTGGATGCCATTCTCGGTTTCCGTTACGAGTTCTCCGAGTTCATTTCGCCCTGTTTGAGCCTGTTCAGGCGGGTTTCCACCGCAAACTCGTAACGGAACGCTGATTCTTGTACGAGTTGAATGGTCGCCTCACAGAGTCGTCGAACAAAGAAGCCCACAAGTCCTTCGGAAAGGCGTGGAAACCGCTTAGTTAAGCCAAATATTGGTCCTTATCGAAGCTCCTATGCCGGTCAAGGGGCCGCAAACGGCGCCGTCGGAGCTACCGTCGAGACGAGAATGCCGTAGATCTCGCGGGCTATATACCTCTTCAGGCACCGCATGATCTCGCGTTTGCTCTTACCCTCCGAGGTACGC
>JBBPYN010000144.1:0-30477 GCA_038199875.1 Rubrobacterales bacterium | reverse complement strand
CTTCTGGGGCATGCTGGAGACCAGGCCCTACATGCGCTCGCTCGAAGGACTGGCTAGCACTTTATGGATACTCGGAGAGCGCAGCCAGGCCCTCTCCCACTACAGGCGAATGCTGCAGCTCAACCCCAACGATAACCAGGGAGTGCGCTACGAGCTTGCCGGCTGCCTGTTGGAGGAAGGATTCGATGAAGAGCTGGGAGAGCTTCTAGAAGCGTATGAAGAGGAGGCATCCGCCTTTTGGCTCTATACCCGTGCCCTGTTGAGGTTTCGCAAGGAGGGCGATAGTGAGCGGGCCACCACAGAGTTAAAGGAAGCCACCGATACTAACCCTTATGTAGCGCTGTACCTTCTGGGCAGGAAGAACTTCCTGGCACAAGGGCTGCCCGAGTTGATCGGCCTCGGTGAGGAGAGTGAGGCGGTATCCTACTTCGCGAGGGCTCTGCCCGAGTGGCTAAAGACGCCAGGTGCTGTGGAATGGCTCAGGGAGAATGCAGATGAGCAGTTCCTCTTGCAACTCGAACAGGAGTAGGTGATTGATCTTCGCTGCGGGTGATAAAGACAAGACCGCACGCAGCCTATCTCAGCAGGCAACGCGGCCGTAACACTTGAAGGGCAAGTCCGGCGGGTTTGGGTTTGATCTCCGGCTCGACCGAGCGTCGCGAGAAGGAGGCCATCGAGTCCATCTTCGAGCGCGCCCGCGGACTCGCGCCCTTTCTCTTGGAGAGGTGCCCGGCTTCCGGTAGTCGCGCCGACCCTCGCGCAACCCGCTAGCAGATCCGGCGTCGCGTCGGGCGCGTAGTATCCTCAGAGAGGTTCCGAAAGTCCGAGAGGAGGCCGCACTTTGGCCCGGCAAAGTCTGATGCGGAAACTGCTCGTGGGCCTTGTGGGCGTCTCGATCCTCGCCGCATCCTGCGGCGGCGAAGGTGCGACGGGCGATTCGCAGGGGGACTCCGGAAATCAGCAGCCATCAGCGATGCCCGAGACCACGATGGCGAAGACGGAGGATACCGGCGGAGAGACGACCGCTGGACAGATGGAGTCAGGCGAGTCTACGGAGCTCGCGCGGGCCGAGATTGGGAAGCGTGAGATCACCAACATGTTCCCCGCTGACGGGAAGAAGCCCGACCCGGCACAGCCCCTGCCAGAGAACCCGCCGAAAGGAATAGACGTCTACCCGGCCACCACCAACCGCACCGTAGAGGGACCCATAGATTACGACAGGAAGCCGCCCACCAACGGCAACCACGCCCCGTTGTGGCAGAATTGCGGCTTCTACCAGCAGCCCATAAAAGATAGGCACGCCGTCCACAGCATGGACCACGGCGTCGTCTGGATCACCTACCGCCCCGACCTCCCGAAACAGCAGATAGAATCCCTGCGCCCCTACGGCAACGAAAACTACGTCATAGTCAGCCCATACCCTGGCCAAAACGCACCCGTTATCGCCACCTCATGGAGAGTCCAACTAGAGCTGAATAGCGCAAACGACCCGCGCCTCGAACAGTTCGTGAACCAATTCAAAATCTCTGAACTAGCCCCCCTCTCCGGCAACCGCTGTATTTTAGGCGTGGGCAACCCGGAAGGGTAAAGGTCTCCAAACTTTCTCTCGCAGCCGGAGAGGCGGATGATACGCAATCCGGTAGAGGCTTTCGGTTGGAGGCGAGGAACGCCTGCCGCGTCATGGATTCCCGCTTTCGCGGGAATGACGTAGGACGGGGCCGGCGCGTGTACGCCGCGGCTCCAACGCGGTCTCGCAAAGACGGACTCGGCATCAGTCTCGCCGCAAATTCTGCTGATGCCTGTAGCCTCTTCAGCCTGGTATGCTGGCGACCGCGGTCTCTATCTCCTCGTCGGAATGTTCGAGGTTGACCAGTTCTCCGGCGAGGTACTGCTGGTAGGCCGAGAAGTCGAAGTGGCCGTGTCCGCAGAGGTTGAAGAGGATGGTCTTCTCTTCTCCGGCATCCTTCGCCTCGAGCGCGAGGTCTATGGTGGCTTTGATCGCGTGGGTCACCTCAGGCGCTGGCACGATGCCCTCCGTCCTGGCGAAAGTGACCCCCGCCTCGAAGGTGGGGTTCTGGGCGTAGGCGCGGGCCTCGACGAGGCCCTCGTGCACGAGGGCCGAAACGATCGGGGAGCCGCCGTGGTAGCGTAGGCCCCCGGCGTGGATGCCGCTTGGCACGAACGAATGCCCCAGCGTGTACATCTTCATCATCGGCGTGGTGCCAGCCGTGTCGCCGAAGTCGTAGGTGTAACGGCCCTTCGTGAGCGTCGGGCACGAGGCTGGCTCGACGGCTATGATGCGCGTGCTCTTCCCGTTCTTCAGGTTCTCGCGGATGAAGGGGAAGGCGATGCCCCCGAAGTTCGAGCCTCCCCCGACGCAGCCGACCACGACGTCGGGGTACTCGCCGGAGAGCTCCATCTGCTGTATCGCTTCCTGCCCGATCACGGTCTGGTGCAATAGCACGTGGTTGAGGACGCTACCGAGCGAGTACTTCGCATCGTCGTTGCTCGCCGCGTCCTCTATGGCCTCGCTGATGGCAATTCCCAGAGACCCTGGCGAGTCTGGGTGCTCCTCCAGGATGTTGCGGCCTGCTTGCGTGAGGTCGGTGGGACTCGCGTAGACCTCCGCCCCGTAGGTCTCCATCATGTTGCGCCTGTAGGGCTTCTGGTCGTAGCTGACGCGGACCATGTAGACCGTGCAATCGAGGCCCATCACGCCGCAGGCGAAGGCCAGAGAGGAGCCCCACTGGCCAGCACCTGTCTCCGTGGTCAGGCGCCTGACGCCCTCCTCGCGGTTGTAGTAGGCCTGCGGGACGGCGGTGTTAGGCTTGTGGCTCCCTGATGGGCTTACGCCCTCGTACTTGTAGTAGATGTGGGCCGGGGTATCAAGCAGCTTCTCCAGGCGGCGGGCGCGGAAGAGCGGGGTCGGGCGCCAGAGGCTGTAGATCTCTCGTACCTCTTCAGGGATGGGGACATAAGGCTCCGGCGTTACCTCCTGCTCGATGATGGCCTGGGGGAAGATCGGGGCGAACGCCTCCGGCCCCACGGGCTCCATCGTGGCCGGGTTGAGCGGCGGCTCGAGCTGGAAAGGCAGGTCGGGCACCAGGTTGTACCAGCTCTCAGGGATATCCTTCTCGTCGAGGAGGTACTTCGTATATTCCATGGGGATCTCCGGTCTCTGTAGCCGTCAGCGGTCAGCCGTCAGCTTACAGCTTTTCGCCGCACCGGGTGAATCGCCCACTTCTGGGGCGGTATCTGCCTGCGTCCAGGCATTTTTCCTGCTCGGTCGTCCGCCTCTCGTGCAGACCGGGACCGCCAAGCGGCAGTTCATCCCGGTACGCATTGCCGTTCGGTGCCGCGGCGGCGCCTGGCTCTGGGGGTGGGCTGGTCTCCTGGCTTGCCTCCTCTATCCCGAAGCTAATGATCTTCTCGGGGTGCACCCGGATCAGCCCACCATCCCGGGCGCCTTCGCGGCTTGGCGGGTCTTTCGCCGTTGCACGGCCGCGGATTTCGAGGCATCGTACACGCCACGGTTGCAGGGACGCGATATCGTCAACGACGAATGCCGCCCGCCCGTTGTCGACGACGTTGCGGAATTTGCGGCTGGATGCCATGTTGAAGCCACGAATGTCGATCGTTGCGGTCTCGGGGATATAGCGGAACCCAACCGTACTTTACCGTCGCGGGCTCCGCCCTGGGCCCGAGGCCTCGCCCGCAGGACCACCATTAGCAGCCAATCCAAAACGGGGTCTTGCAATACTATTCGAAGTGCAACCCCCAACAACACGGTTGTCGGGAACCCACCGACGGGCCCCCGACAACTACGAAACAAATAGACTTCCCCCGCGTCTACGCCAGCGAGACCCCGAGCCGGTCGAAGGCGGCGGCTTCCAGCGGGCTCATCCCGAACTGCCTGGCAGACTCCGCCAGTTCCCCGGAGACCCGGGGAGCCATGTGCGCCGGTGGAGCGGCGACGGCCATCCGCTTCTGTCGGTTGGAATTTCTCCGGGCGAACGGTCCCCAGATTGCGAAGGTGAGCCCGTCACCCTGCATGTTGACGAAGAAGGTCTTTCCATCGGGCGCGAAGGTCGGCCCGGCAAACTCAGAGTCGCTCTTGCGGTTGCGAGCAAACACGTAGGTGTCGCCCCCAGGTGTAATCCCGACGACGCGGTTCATCATGTCGCCGTCCTCGGCATGCACGTAAACTTTGAGTAAAAACCCGATCAACCAGAACGGTGCCCCTGGGAGGAGGCACCGCCTCTAACGAGTCCTGACGACCAGCGTATGCCCGCCCGTGGTAGGCGCGTCCACGAGGACTTCCTCGCCCCTGTGCGTGGTACGGACCTTGTAGCTGGTTTTCTCACCGTTCAGCCTGACGGAGCCAACCTTCGCCCCGCGCGGGACGGTGTGCCCGATGGTCAGGCCGACGTCGAGTCTCGTGGATACCTTCGTCGTATAGGTACTTCCATCGTGGTCTGCGGATACGGCCACCGACCCGCTTCCGACCCGGATGTTCTTGCCCGAGATGCCTGGCGAGCCGGGCGGGACCTGCGGCACGACCGTCAACTCGTCCCTGCCCATGTCGGGACGGACGCCGAGTTGCTGGTGAACTACGGGCCAGATGGTGCCGTAAGCGCCCCATGCCTGCAATACCATAGCCCGCTCGTTGAAAGGCCGCTTTATGGAGCGGCCGTAGTCGGGCGACGGCGCTATCTCGGGCATCGCGCCCGGCTGCTCGTCCGGGATGAGCTGCAGGTCGGCGTTGGCGTCCGTGTAGTGCCTTTGCTGGTCCTCGCCCAGCCTGCCGTAGTTTCCCTCGCCGACGGCCATGATCGCGGTGTTCAAGGTGAAGATGTTCCGCTCCGCAGGAACCTCTGATTCGTGCGAATCGCAGAACGGCCGCGTGACGTCGACGCCGTCTGTGGTCGGACCCGTGCCTGTGTGGTACATGCCGAAGCGGTCCGTGTAACAGGCGAGCTCACGCTCGGCGAGTGCAGCCTGACCGTGGCCTTGAGACGCCAGGCCAGGGACCGTGCGCCCGTGTTTGTCTACAAGGTCGACGTCCATGGGCGTAACCCCGATCCAATGCCGCTGGAAGACCTGCTGATTGCCTGGATCGTCGAGCGAGTCGGCGTACTGGGTCGCGCCCTGGCGGCCGAACCACCAGGCGTCCTCGAACTCCTTGCGCATCCCCTTGGCCTTGTGTTCGGCCCATTTCGCGGTCGCCTTATCTCCCTTGCTCCTTGCCATGTCGGCGAGGTCGTAGAGGCCACGGATGGTGTAGACGGTGTTGTCGAGCTTCTCCTCGCCCATGCCCTCGCGCTCGACGTTGCCGAGGCCCTCGGGCCATCCGTCGTTGTCTTCGTCCAGCTCGCGGAAGATGTAGTGCATGTTCTTCTTGGTGAAGCCGTACATCTCGTCGCGGAAGGCGTCATCGCCTGTCCAGCGCCAGATCAGGGCGACGGCAGAAGGGAACTTGGCGGTCTCGTCGGTGTTGCCCGCGTCTGCGTTTGAACCGAAGTAGACGGACCCGTCGGTGACGACCTCGTGGATGACCTTGCCCGAATCGCCGTTGTCTATGAGGCTGACCTTCTTGAGCGCCCGCATGTGGTCCTTTATGGGGCCAAACTGCCCGACCCCGACGCTGGCGAAGGCGGTGAACTCCCCGTCCGTCCCGAAGAGCCACGGATAATCGGGGAAACCGGCGCCGAGGAAGCGTACCCGATCCAAAGTCCCCTCGGGCGGCGGGTACTTCGTGCCCGCGTTGGTCTCCCTGATCTCGAGATCCCTGGCGCTCTGCACGGAGTCGGCGAGGTTCTGCTTGCTCCAGTCAATAGACTTCTGCAGCCGCCGGTCGCCCGGCAGGTTCAAATCCGTCTTCTCCCGCAACGCGAGACGGCCCGAGACCTTGCTCGCCAGCGCTCCTTCGGGATCTTCGAGCACGGAGGCGTTCGTGGTCTTGGCCGCCCCTGCCCCCGATTCGGAGCCGGAAACCGCGAACCATACGGTCCTGGTTGCACCGGCCGGAACGTTCACGTGGTAGCGGAGCTGGCCGCCCTTGCCCTTGCCGTACGCCGTGTCGTCGCAACGTTCCGGCGCCACTTCGGGGGATGGCGGGCAGATGACCGCCTCCGGGTCACCCTGCGGACCCCTGAAGTCAGGGCCCGTGTCCGAGCCGGTCGGCGTGCGGGTCGAGCCGACTACGGCGGCCCAGTCATGCGGCTCGGCGTTCGACGCGGGCCTGCCCTTCTCGCGGAACACGAGCTTGCCGCCCTCGACGGCCACGCTGTCATTCAGGTTGAAGTCCGTCTGGGACGGGGTCGTCTCGCCCCAGGGGTAGGCGCCCATGAGCTCGGAGTGGGCGTCCATCTTGAGGGCGAAGCTCTGGTCCGCGTCACCCGCCGTGAACTTCAGGCCTACGAGTACGGCGCGCTTGCCGTCTGGCACGAAGTCCGTGCGTCCCACCTTGAGCCCGTCGCGGCCAGGAAGATTCATCTTCACGTGGCCGTAGCCGCTGGTGAACTTCGTAGCTGGTCCGATCCACTCGTCGTCTATCCCGAACCAGAGGCCGTCGAGCAGCTTGATCGGGGGACTCCACACGCCGCCCATCTCCCCGCGGGTGTGGAACCCCATCGCCGGGTAGCGTCCCGCCTCCGTACCGACCTCGTAAGCCCTGTCGCCCGTCGTCACATACCGGCGTTCGTCGAGCCTGCTAGTCGTCGAGAGCGTCGGGGAATCAGGCACACTCCGGGCCGCCGCGGGCAAGGCCAGCGAGAGCGAAATCAGTACGAGAGAGAGACCCCACACCAGCGGACGCGGCATGCGTCCACTTCCTGATAGAACGGAAGACCATAGATCACCGCGGGACCTGATAGACGAGCGCACGCATCTTCCCCTTCCTACAAATAACCGTCGCTCTCTACGAGCGTGAAACACAGCTTACGTTCACGCGAGACCAGCGTCAACCTGATGGGTGGGGATCAGACACCCAGATGCCTGTCGAGGAAGGCGGCTATCTTCGGGTAGGCGTCGAGCCGGTTCTTCAGCCTGGCGAGGCCGTGGCCCTCGTCCTCGTAGAGCAGGTATTCGACCGTGCCGCCGTTCCTCTGTACTCGGTCTACGATCTGCTCAGCCTCCCCCACAGGCACCCTCGGGTCGTTCTTGCCGTGGACGACCATGAGCGGGGCCGTGATGCGTTCGGCCTTGTGAATAGGGCTGATGGACTCGAGAAAAGCGCGGTCCTTCTCCAGCGAGCCGTACTCGGGCTCGCGCAATGAGCGGCGGTAGCTGCCCGTGTTCTCGAGGAAGGTGACGAGGTTGGCGATCCCAACTATATCCACGCCAGCGGTCCAGAGATCTGGGTACTCCGTGAGCGCCGCGAGCACCATGAACCCGCCGTAAGAACCGCCCATCACACCGATACGCCCGTGGCCGCGCTCCCTGAGCCAGTACGCGGCGTGCGCGAGATCCCGCACAGAGTCTATCCGCAACTCCACGTCGTCGAGGTGGGTGTAAGTCTTGCCGTACCCCGTCGAGCCGCGGACGTTGGGGAAGAACACGGCGTAGCCCCTATTCAGAAGGTATTGCGTCACGGGGGCGAACGCGGGGCGGGCCTGGCTCTCAGGACCGCCGTGGACGTTCACTATTACGGGCGCGTTCTCCGCCTCCGGCTCGTGGAAGAGGGCCTGTATCTCCCGCCCGTCGAAGCTGGGGTAACGCACGACCCGCGGCTTGCGGAAGGAGCGCGGCGGGATGCCAGCCGTCGACGAGCGGGTGAGGCGCCGCGCTTCGCCGCCTACGAGATCCAGGACCCATACGTCCGGGTTGCGCTCGGGCGCGGTGAGGGTGAAGGCGAGCTTCTTCGAATCGGGGGAGAACTCGAAGCCGCCAACGATGCCCTCTGGTATCCGCGGGTCCGGCATCCTGGTTCCCCTGCCGTTGAAGAGCAGCACGTCGGAGTAGCCGTCCACGTTGCGGCTGGCGACGAGGTAGCGGCCATCGTTGGATAGCTCGACACCCTCGACGTCCCAGTCGTCCGGGGTGAGATACTCGAGATCCAACGTTGCGAAGTTGAGGCGGGCGAGACGTAAGTATTCCCCGTCGCGGTCCGACGCCAGGTAGACGCTCCTGCCATCGGGCGTCGCGTTCGCGCCGGAGAAGCGCGCGTCGCCCTCGTGCGGGGTCAGGAGCGTGGCCTCGCCGGTTTCGAGGTCCAAACTGTACAGGTCGTTGTTGACGTTGGAGTGGTGGCGGGAGACGATCAGGGCACTCCCGTCTCTGGCCCAGTCAGCCACGGTATGGTAGCCGGTGACCTCCCAAACCGTCTCTGGCTCGCCTTCAGGCAGGTCCTGCACGAACACGTCGAAGTCCGTCCCGTTGCGGCGGGTCGCCGTGTAGGCGATGCGCCGCCCGTCTGGCGAGAACCCTCCAGGGTAGTGGATGGCGTCGGGTGCGCTTGTGAGGTCCGTTACCCCGCTGTCTTCTCCTAGCAGGAAGAGCTGCGAGCGTTCGTTGCCGCCCGCGTCCATGCCGAAGAGGATCTCCTCCTCCGCCGGCGAGTACGCCGCGTAGGAGACGCGCTCCTCGTAGAACGTCAACTGCTCGGGCCAGGAAGGTCCTTCGGAAGCGACCTCCCACACCTGGGGCACGCCTGTGATCTCCGTCAAGAAAGAGACCCTCCTTCCATCCGGCGACCAACCCGCGCCCCACGCTCCCCTGACCTTCAAATACCGGTCGAACTCGTAAGCCAACTGTCCCCCTCTCGGCCTGTACGGGCAGAGATTAAAGCACAACGGGTACCGTTCCTGTCCCTTCCGCGGTTATACTCGGACGAGCGCGCAAGGAGGAAGAAGCGTGGTACTCAGGCGTCTAAAGAGCATGTTCGGGGGGCCTGATACGGCCCCAGAACAGCCTTCGCCCCTCTATGGGCTCGACGAGGAGGAACGGGGGAGGATCGGGACTGAAGAGGACCCACTCCTTAACTTCGAGGCCGCGATGCAACGCAACGAGGAGGCCGAGCGGGCCTTCCAGAACGGCGACACAGAGCGGGCCATCCAGCTCTACGAGACGAGCATCTCCGAGAAGTTCGTCGGCAGCCACCCCTACGAGCGCCTCGCCTCCATCCACGAACACCGCCGCAACCCAGCCGAAGCACTCAGGGTGTGCGAGGCCTTCACACAGCTCGCCGCCAGCGGAAAGATGCCCCGCGGAGCCCAACGCTCCGCTGACCGCAAGCTCCCCGAGTTCGAGGCCCGCATCGAACGCTACAGGCGCTCGCCCGACGAAAAGCAATAGACCCCGCGTCAGCCCAAGAGCCCACACCACCCCTCATACAGCAGATAAACACTACATGCAGGCGCAACACGTCCGAGGCACTACATGTTGTTGTCATCAAGCTTATGTAACTAGATCACAAGTAGACGGATAAAATGATATGTAGCGCCTTGTAACTCGATTGTAACGTAGTAGGGTCTCACCTTGTTGTGCAAACGATCTGGAGGGGGACTCCTAGTGAAGTCTTGTCTCAAGATGCTCTTGGTGGCCGGTGCGTTCGCAGTATCGCTGGTCGCTTTTCAGGACGATGCCCTGGCCGACACCCAGCTAGCGAGCTGGTACGGGCCTGGGTTGGAGGGTAACTACACGGCGAGTGGGGACATCTTCGAGCCCTACACCGAGTACACGGCGGCCTCTCCGTACCTGCCCTTCGGTACGAAGCTGCTGGTGACCTACGGGGGCTACTCCGTGGTCGTCGAGGTCACGGACCGTGGGCCGTACACGGGTGGCAGGGACATCGACCTCTCCGCGGCTGCGGCCGAGGAGATCGGTCTGACCTACTCCGGCGTCGACTACGTGGACGTGCAGGTGCTCAACTAGAGGTATTCGCCGCATTAGTGGCGAAACTCGAGGACGGGCGTGGCATTCTTGCCGCGCCCGTTTACTTATGTCACGGTTTCTTTTCATCGTTTCGTTCGCCCCCACAGCATAGCCTCGACGACCATCAGGCCTCGAGTATCCAGGCGTTTCGCCGGGATAGGGTTGGGCATATAATCCGGAAGCGGAGGCCTGAAAACCAAGGAGACGGAGGGAAGTGGAAGACGGGCTACAGGGGGTCAGGTTCTTCGAGTTCCTGACCGAGGAGGAGCGGGAGGAGTTCGCTGAGGCGGCTGAGCCCGTCTCCTTCGGGGCTGGGGAGGACATTATCGAGGAGGGCGCCGGGCAGGGGAGCCTGTTCGTGCTCACCTCAGGCGCGGTCGAGGTCAGGAAGAACCTTTCCGGGGGAGGGAGCAGGCTCCTGGCCGAGATCGACGCCTCGCGCGGGCGGACGGTCGTGGGGGAGAGGGGACTTCTAGGGGAGAGCGGGGCTTCCGCGACGGTCAGGGCCGTTGCCAGGGTCGAGGCGGTCAAGATCCCACGCGATACCTTCAGGCGCATGATCGAAGAAGGCAGGCCCGCTGCCTTCAAACTCTCCTACCGCATCGCCCGAACGCTTGCGAGGAGGCTCACGCGCCTCGACGAGGAGGTCGTCGAGGCGATAAGGGAGCTCGAGAGAAGTGGGGAGGCCGACATCGAGGCCTTCCGTGACAGGCTCATTACGGACTGGTCCGTGTAGGGGAGTTTCATGCGAGAGACGCCAGAGTTGGGAGACGTGCCGATCTTCAAACACCTCGACGCCGACGAGCGGGCCGAGTTCGAGGAGCTACTGGAGCCTGCGAGCTTCGGGTCAGGGGAGATGATCTTCGAGGAGGGAGCCCCGGAGGAGCGGCTCTATGTGATCACCTCGGGGATCGCCGAGGTCTACAAGACGGTCCTCCCCGGACGCAGGCAACACCTGGCCACCATCGAGGCGCCGACCGTCGTTGGCGAGATGGGCCTCCTTACAGAACCCCGCGCCGCTGCGAGCGTCGAGGCCGTGACGAGGATCGAGGCGCACGGCGTTGGCAGGGACCGGCTCCTCGAACTGCTAGACGAAGACTCCCCGGCCGCCTGCAAGCTCGTCTATGAGATCGGACGCACCCTCGCCGAACGCATGGCCGCGACAAACGCCACGGTCGCCGAGGTCATCGACCGCCTCGAAAACGCCAGAGGATCGGAAGACGCAGACGTTTTCCGGGACCAACTCGTCCAGGATTGGAGCTTCTAGGGCGGTCCGAGGGCGGTTCGCGAACCGCCCCTACATCGGAGGTCGGGTCCGGCGGGTGGTTCGCGAAACGGCCCTATGTGTTCTCCTGGTCCGGGTTGGGGACGAGGGTCTGGCTGGAATCTCCTTCCTTGCTTCTTGCCAACCTCTCCACGGCTTTCACGAGGTCGCCCATGCCTTTGCGCCTCACGAGACGGGTGTCTTTGTAGAGGAACGGGTTCAGCCGCCAGTGGCTCTGGTACAGGTCGCCTGAGAGGTCCCTGTACCTGACGGTAACGTGAATGCCGTTCTGAAGGTTCTTCGACTCCAGGAACGGCAGGAGGGAGTCGAGCTCGTCCCAGTAGCAGGTGATCTCACCCTGCGGCGGCAGGAAGTCGAGACCGTATCTGAAGTAGGGTAGGTCCGAGACGACGAAGCCGTTGGAGCTCTCTATGGGCGCCGAGAACTGGAACTCTATGTCCCTGGCCGCGCCCTCGCTGACGTTGCGGATCGCCACGTCCAGCTCGGGAAGGCTCTCGTAGTTCTCCTCGACGATCACGAGCGGACGGCCCATCGCCGTGCGCTGCGCCCTCATCTCCTGCAGGGTTGTCTGGCTTACCCGCCAGGTGAAGTAGTAGCCAACGGCGAGTACGATCACAAACAGCAAGTTGGTCACTGAGGTGACGACCTGGGCAAGCGTTGCGAGATCTATGTACGCTACATCCCTGGCACCGGCACCTCGTCGAACATCTCTTTTTCGGCACCGCATTCAGGGCACTTCTCGGGTAGTTCGCCCTCGACGCGGTAGCCACAGTTCGTGCAGGCCCAGTTGAGGGGCTCGGCCTCGCCTTTCAGATCCTGTGTATCGTCGGTCATTCCTGATCCTCCTCTGTATCTCGTGCCATTATGGCACCGGCCAGGTTCGGGGTCACGCCGGTGCTAGACTATTCGCTCCCGCTATCCCGAGACGAAAGGCTCACAACACTTGTCGAACGGTCGCTCGCTCACGTCGCGCCTCTCGGACCGTTCGCAGGGCGTGCCGCCTACGGCCCTCGTGTTGTTCTCCATAGTCTCCGTTCAACTCGGGGCCGCCATAGCCAAGACCCTCTTCGACTCTCTGGGTCCTGGCGGTACTGTCTTCGTGAGGATAACGTTCGCTGCGCTCGTGTTGGTCCTCCTGGTGCGCCCGAAGCTTCGTGGGCACGACAGGGTCGGGTACCTGGTCGCCGGGCTCTTCGGGCTCGCGCTCGCGGCGATGAACCTTTCGATCTACCTGGCCATTGATCGCATACCTCTTGGCGTCGCCGTCACGCTCGAGTTCGTAGGGCCTCTCGGCGTGGCCGTCACCGGCTCGCGGCGGGTTCTAGATCTTCTGTGGGTCCTGCTCGCCGCGGCCGGTATCCTCTTGCTCGCCCCCCTCGGCCTGTTCGGGGGTATGGACCTCGACCCCGTTGGCGTTGCCTTCGCGTTGTTGGCCGGATGCCTCTGGGCCTCGTACATCCTCCTCTCCGCCCGCACGGGGAGCGCCTTCCCCGGTGGTACGGGGTTGGTGATCGCACTCTGCGTCGGGACGCTCG
Source organism: Rubrobacterales bacterium (assembly GCA_038199875.1). Lineage (GTDB taxonomy): Bacteria > Actinomycetota > Rubrobacteria > Rubrobacterales > Rubrobacteraceae > Rubrobacter_D. Next base: position 17,784 of record JBBPYN010000144.1, on the reverse strand, counting down.
TCCTGTGTCCTTTCGGGATCGCGGACGCCGGCTTCGCCCTTCTCGACCCGAAGCTCCTCATGGCAGGCTTCGGCGTGGCGATGCTCTCCTCGGCCATCCCTTTCTCTCTGGAGCTCGAAGCCTTACGCAAGATCCCCGCCCGCGTCTTCGGCGTCCTGATGAGCCTGGAGCCGGCCGTGGCCGCGCTCGCCGGCCTCGTCGTACTCGGTGAACGGCTTGAGATGCGTGCCGTGGCGGCCGTCGTCTTCGTGACCATCGCCGCAGCAGGCGCCTCGCTCTTCGCCAGGCGCGACGAGGGCTGATGAGAACTGAACTTACTTTCTCCACTCGCGCGAGATCGTCGCCTCGACCTCGACGGGCACCTTCTCGAGGATGTCCTCGCCGGCCCTGATCATCGCCGCCTGCGTCTTCTCGGAGACCTCCTCCGCTTTCTCCTCGGCGCACTCGATGACGAACTCGTCGTGAATGGAGTTTACGAGCCTGGCGTCGAGACCTTCGAGATCCTCGCGGACGTACACGAGGGCCAGCTTGGCGATGTCGCTTGCGGCCCCTTGAATTGGAAAATTCATAGCCTCGCGGCGCATTGCTCCCCGGTCGTCGGCGACGGGGCCGTTGCCGAATTTGCGCACCCTTCCGGCGAGGGTTCTCAGTGTCCTGTCTCGCATGGCGCGGTTGGCCGTGCGTTGCAGGAAGCGCTGGACCTTCGGGTAGTTGGCGAAGTACTCGTCGATGAGCTGGCGACCGCGCTCCTCATCCGTGCCGAGCTGGGCGGAGAGGCTTCTCGCCCCGCGGCCGTACATCAGGCCGAAGTTTATGCGCTTGGCGTCCGAGCGCTGGTCTTTGGTGACCTCATCCATGGACACGTTGTACATGGTGGCCGCCGTAAGACGATGGAGATCCTCGCCCCTCTGGAAGGCGTTAACGAAGGCCGGGTCATCGGAGACCTCGGCCAGAATACGGAGCTCTATCTGGGAGTAGTCCGAGATCACGAGCACGTATCCATCCTCGGCGACGAAGCAGCGGCGGAACTCGTCCTCGTGCGGAATCTGCTGGATATTTGGCGCCGCGCAGGCGAGACGCCCGGTCGGGACGCGGCACTGGAGAAAGTTGGCGTGGATGCGGCCTGTCTTCGGGCTTATGAAGTTGGGATAGGTCTCGAGGTAGGTGCCTAGTTTCTTCTGCAGCTCCCTGTATTCGAGCAGCGCCTTCGCCGCCGGGTGGTCCACCTTGAGGAGGGTCCAGACCTTGGTGTCTGGGAGGTCTATGCCCAGGGTCCTGAAGGCGTCGGTGATCTGCTTGGGGCTGTTGAGGTTGAGCCGCGGCCCCAGGCCTTCTAGCGGCAGCACCCCTTCTGGCGGCGGGAAGAAAGACTCCAGTCGCTCGGCGGCCCTGTCGCGCCGCTCGCGCACCGTCACCTCGAGCTCCCTCCAGCGGGCCACGTCGAGCTTGACGCCGGCGAGCTCCATCTCCGCTATCGTCGCGACGGCCTCGAACTCTATGCGTGAGATCCTGCCCAGCTCTTCCTCTTCGAGAGAGGCCGCGAGCCGTTCGCGCAACGGCAGCAGAACGGCGGCGTCCCTCGCAGCGTACTCGAGCTGGGCCTCGCTCAACTCCCCCGACCAGTCGCTCCTCTGCTCGGACTTGTCGAGCGACTCTTCAAGTAAACGCTCGGCCACTGCTTCCAGGGAGTACGACGCCGCGTAGTTGCCGCCGGAGAGGATCTGGGCTGCGAGCATCGTGTCGAAGACGGGTGAGAGCGAGAAGCCGTAAAGGGCGTTGAGGAACTGGTAATCGAACTTCAGGTTATGCCCAGCCTTGACCGGACCGTTTTCCAGAACCTCTTTCAGCGGCGAGAGGCCTGTGACCTCGAAGACGTCCATGATGAACGTCTCCTCCGGGGTGGCTAGCTGGAGCAGGCGCACCCCACCGTCGCGGGGAGAGAGGGCCGTGGTCTCGAGGTCAAGGCCGATGACTTCGGCGCTTTGCAATGTCTCCGCGACCGCGGCAAGGTCATCTGCGTTCGTAACGAGTCGGTAGCTTTTGGTGCTCTCCTCCACCCTTCGATTCTAGCAGGGAGTTTGGGATCACAGCACTAATCGGAGTGTGGGGTACACTCAGCACAATGGGTGGCTCCTTCAAGATTGGACGCGCTTTCGGTATAGACGTGAAGGTCCACTGGAGCTTCTTCCTGCTCCTGGCTTTCTTCGGCTACCTCGCGTTCAGAGATTCCGGCAGCCTGGTAGATGCACTCGTCACCGTCGGCATAGTCGTGGCGCTGTTCTTCTGCGTCCTGCTACACGAGTTCGGGCACTCGCTCGTGGCCATACGACTCGGGAGCGAGGTTCAAGACATCACCCTTTTGCCCATCGGAGGCCTCGCCAGGATGAAGTCCTTGCCCGAGAGGCCAATCGATGAGGTCAAGGTCGCCGTGGCGGGGCCGCTCGTCAACGTCGTGCTGGCCCCTATCTTCTTCGGCCTGGCCCTGCTCTTCGGGGGCGACCTCTCCGTTCCGACGAACATACTTTCAGGGGTGGGGTCACTTGGCCAGGTCTTCGTCGCGCTAGGCACCATCAACGTCGCGCTCGTTGTCTTCAACATGATCCCGGCCTTCCCGATGGACGGCGGACGCGTGCTGCGCGGCCTGCTCGCCACTCGCCTCGGACCGGTGCGTGCCACGGACATCTCCTCGACCATAGGACAGGGCTTCGCAATCCTCTTCATACTCGTCGGGTTCCTGAGCCAGAACTTCCTGCTCGCGATCGTCGGCTTCTTCGTCTTCCTCGGCGCGAGCGGCGAGGCCCAGCTCGTCCGCCAGCGGGAGCAGATGCGCGGGCTCGCCGTCTCGGACGTCATGGGCACCAAGGGAAGGACAGAGACCGTCACGCCCTACCACAACTTCGGGCAGGTCCTCGACTCCGTTATCCACGGCTACCAGGAGGATTTCCCCGTCGTCGACGAAGACGGGGAACTGGTCGGTATCATCACCCGGAACGAGATCATGGCCGCAGCCCACTCCCCCGACCGCTACGCCACCGTCCGTGACCTGATGAAGACGGAGTTCCCCACCATCTCGCCCGACGCCGACCTCTTCACTGATGGCAACCGCGTTCTTCAGGAGAGCGGCCTCAGGGCCCTGCCCGTCGTGAAGGACGGCAACCTCGTCGGTATGCTTACCGTGGACGATGTTGGCCAGGCCGCCCTCCTGCGCGACCTTCGCAAACAACGTTGACACCTGACGGCCAGCGAGATCTTCCTGAGGGAGATTCGGGCGATGGCGATAGCCCTCTTCTACTCCATAGCCACGGCACTTGGCGGTATCTCCGGGCCTGTAATCTTCGGGAGCGTCGTCGGCACGGGCAACGCCTTCAACCTGTTTCTGTGCTACCTCGTCGGCGCGGGACTCATGATCTTCGCCGCTGTCATCGAGCTGGTGCTCGGGGTGAGGGCCGAAGGAAAATCCCTGGAGAACGTCGCCACACCGCTCACCGCCATCGAAGAGGCGACAGGCGCAAGCGCCGCAAGCAGCGCCACCTGATAGCACTTCAGCAAGTCAGCACTTCAGCATTTCAGCAAGTGAATAAGCTGAGAGGCGCGAAGCGCCGTGCTGAAAAGCGAAGGCCGCAGGCCGTAGCGTGCTAACTCGCACCGGCGGAGCCTATTCGCTAGACTCTCCTCCATGAAGCCGGTGATGGAGGAGATAGAGGCGCTCGTCGCCAGGGTAGGGACGCATCCGGTCTACGGGTACGCCCACTGCCTGAGGGTCTACGCCCTGGCCGAGGAGCTCGCGGTGATGGAGGACGTCACCTACGACAAGGAGATATTGCGCGCGGCTGCCCTTCTGCACGACGTAGGGCTGTACAAAGCCTACGCGCGGCGGGAGCCGGCCGACCACGCCAAGCGCTCGGCGCTGGTGGCCCACCGAATACTCCAGGACTGGGATTTCCCCCCTCAGGCCAGCCAGGCGGTCATAGAGGCGATCGAACGCCACCCGCCAGGCGTGCCAGGCAGCGCCGCCTCAGAGACCATCCTCCTCAAGGACGCTATTGGCCTTGACTACCTCGGCGCCATAGGCGTCTCCAGGATGCTGGCCATGGTCGGCACGGAGGACGACGTCCCTGATATTCCGACCGCCATCTGGAATTCGGAGAGCCTGCGGCAGAAGATCCCCGACCTCCTAGTCCTTCAGAGCAGCAAGGACCTGGCCCGCCGGCGTGTTCGCGAGATGGAAGACTTCTTCGCGGACCTGAGGGACGCCACAGCCGGCCTGAAGCTGCTTTAGCAGCACGCTTCGGCCTGGCGGCCTCCGCTTGTCACCTAAATTTTGCGCAAAATAGTACGCCATCGGGTCGGAGGGAAACGTGCCCCGACGCCCCGAGTGAGCGCTCTTGCCCACGGATGAAGCTCCGGCACTTGCAACGAGAGCTTCATCCCCCTACGCCGCCGCCTTCCCATCCTAGCCTCCGCAGGCATCGCCAATACCTCCCTGACCAGCCGCTCCACCCCCAGCTTCTCAGCCTCCGTTCCACCTAGCAGCCACTCCTTGAAGTACGCAAGGAGGTTGTGAGAGAGCTGAGCCAGGAGCGCTAAGGCCTCCTGGGCGTGGAAGCTCTTCTTCCTCCTCTTCTCCATCCCTAAGCCCCTTTTGTCCCCCTTTATGCCCGACTCCAGCCCCGCCCTGCCGTCGTAGAGCTTGGCTATCTCCTCCTCCGAGAGATCGGTTAGGGTGGTTGTGAGGTAGTCCGTGTAGAGCTTGCCTTTCGCGTCTGACCATCTCCTCACGACCGTCTTGGTCTCGCGAGAGTAGCGGGGGGCTTGCTCCTGGGCGGGAATGCCCAAAAACTGCCCGGCGGTGGGTCCTTCTCTCCATGCGTCTTCGGCCACGTTGCGCGCCAGTTTCTTAGCTCTCGAACCCCCGTAGCCCTTCACAACGAACTGGTACCCACAAGAGGACAGCCACTCTACGTTCTCGTCCGTGCCGAAGCCCCCGTCGAGGCGAACAAGCGTCCTTGGCCTCTTCTGGGGGGAGCTCCCCAGGATGCGCTCGACCTCGCCCATGGTCTCCTTCAAGACCTCGCAGGAGTTGGTGTTGCCAGAATAGAGCTTCGAGAAGATGACCTCCCCGTAGTTGGGAGTGCTCGCCCTAACCAGCTGCCGACCCGTGGCGTTGCGCTCGCCGGAGAAATATCCCTTCGTGGAGAGCTCGGCCTTCTTTGAGGCCCTCAACCCCGTTAGGTCAACCTCAACCACGAGCATCTCCCGCTCGTAGGGGTGCTGAGGCAGCCTGGAGCGGCTTCTTGCAATCCTCTCTGCCGCCTCGCGCAACTGGTGAACGTTCTCCTGTGTAAAGGCGTCCAGGGTCCTTTGGATGGTGGATTGCTCGGCTGAGCGCTCCCTCCCGAAAGCCCTCATAAGGGGGAGGTCAGGACGCACCCTGACGTTTGTCTCGTAGAGGGTCTTGCACCCAGCAAGTATGCTCATCAAGGCATCGGTGAGCTTCTGTTGTGGCGAATGGAGGACGGTCTTCTGCTCTATCTTCACGCCGCGGAGGGGCTCTAGGATACCCTCCTCGCTGAGATGGTGGCCAAGGATGCAAAGGCCCCCGAAGGCGGTTTGCCTCTGGCGGGAGAGGAGTCTACACTCGATCATGCTGGCGATCCTCCTTGATTTCGACCATGGCGAGGTTCGAAGTTAGGATAGATCGCCAGCATTCTCGCTGCTTGCTCTGGAATGCGAACCCGCTCCTTTTGCGCGAAAATTAGGTGTCAGCACGTTCAAGCCTTCGGCTTTCACTTGTCAGCACGCCACCTCCCTACGGTCGGTGGCTTGTCAGCCAGTCCTCCCGGGGCGTCGCCATAAGCGCACGACCTTACCGTCCCTTACAATGGCTCCTCGTGCGCGGCTGGGCGAGGCCAGAACGGCAAAAAGCTGAAAGCGAGGGCCTGAAAGGCCCGGAGCGTTGCTGACAAGCGACCAGAGGGAGCGTGCCGAAAGCGGGGCCCGCAAGGGCGCAGCGTGCTAACTCACAAGCAGGTAGATGCCGGCGGCGAGGCTCAAGGTCCCTATCACGAGCATCCTGATGCCGGCGATGATGTGGATGCCGCGTTCTGAGATCGGGCCGATCCCACCCTTCTGGTCCTTTCCGCCACGCGAGAGGGCGTAGACTGCGAAGGCGAGGCACACGAGCCCCGTGATACTCAACAGAAGTCCGAAAGCCAGGGATGCGGGCACGCTAACCCTGTCCGTTTCTCCCCTCGCGTACCATGCGGGAGAGGAGGGTGCGGAAGCGTGGGTCGGCGTGCAGGGGCGCGAACTCCAGCGCGCTCCTGAAGTGCTCGACGTCACTCTCCCCGGCGTCCACGGCCCTCTCGATGTAGTCGAGGGCGTCGCCGAACTCGCCGCGCCTAGCCTGGATGCTGGCAAGCGCGGAGAGGGCAGGGGAGTACCGGGCGTCGGCGGCGATGGCCCGCTCGAGGATCTCCTCCGCGACCTCGAGGTCGTCGGCCGTGTAGTAGAGGCTCGCGTAAGAGTAAAGGGCGCGGGGGTTGGCCGGGTCGGCCTTGAGCGACTCTACGAAGTGCTCTTCAGCACCCTCCATGTTTCCCCCGCGCTCGTCGAGGATAGCAAGCTCCAGATGGGCCTCGGGGTTCTCCGGGTCAATGGCGAGCACGGCCTCGTACGCCTCAGCAGATCCCGCTTCGTCCCCGAGGGCGAGCCTAGCCTCCCCTAGGGTGATGAGGTGACGGATCTCATCCCGCCCAAGCGCAACGGCCTCCTCAGAGAGCCTGAGCGCCTCGGTAGGATTCCTTCTCAGCGCGAGGAGGTGGGCGGCGAGCTCGTCCCTGATCTCGGGCGAGCCAGGACAGTCTTCGAGGCCCCGCCTGAAAGTCGCCTCGGCCCTCTGTAGATCGCCGTTGCGGGCGTGGCAGATGCCGAGGTTCGCATGGGCCTCCCACCAATCTGGCGTCGCTTCTATGACCTCTTCGTAGGCGTCAACGGCCTCCGCGTAGCGGCCGAGCATGTCCAGTGCGTTTGCCCTGAAGGTCCGCGCCCCGCTTTTCTGAACCTCGTCTGCGGCGGCCTCGATGGCCTTCTCGAAGAACTCGAGCGCCTCGGCGAAGTCGGCGGCGTCGAAGAGGGTGAGGCCTGCGTTTATGAGCATATCGGCGTCTTCGGGCACGCGGGCTGTCCAGCGCTCGAAGGTGGCCTTCGCCAGCGAGGGCTCCCCCATAAACCCGTAGTAGCGGCCCAGCTCCACGTAGGCGTCGGGGTAGCCAGGGTCAGCCTCTATGACCCGCTCCAGGTGGTGTACGATCTTGAACGGCTCGTCGCGCGAGAGCGCCACCATCGCAAGCCCCATCCTGGGCGCGACCCACTCAGGGTCCAACTCCAGGGCATCAAGGAAGCTGGCCTCGGCCTCCTCGAGCCGGCCCAGGTTCAGGAGCGCGCGTCCGACGGCCTCGATGACCTCAGGGTTCTCGGGGGCCGCATCGAGGGCCTGCTCGAAGCGCGAGAGGGCCTCCTCTACCAACCCCTCGCTCGCCAGGGTCTCACCCTGCTCCAGATACTCGTCGTAGTCCATCGCCCTCATTAAATCAGATGGAACGCCAGATGAGTGTGTACAATCCTTCGCGGAAACCTACAAGAAGGGTGAGCCTCTGTGAAGAACCCTCCGGCCCTGACGCGGCTCGAGATCCGCTACGGGGACCTCGACCCCTACGGCCACGTCAACAACGCCGTCTACCTGGAGTTCTTCGAGAAGATCCGCATGCGCTACTGGCGCGCCATCGCTGACCTGGTCGGCATAGACGAGCTCGAGGCAGGCGACGTTCCAGGCGCCAGGTACGTGATCGCCGAGACCACCGTCCGCTACAAAACCCCGATCTTCTTCGAGGACAACCTCCACGGCGCGGCGCGAATGCGTACCGTCGGCAACCGCTCCTACACCATGGACTTCGAACTCCGTACCGGAGAGACCTTCGAGGGCGGCACACTCACCGCCGATGGCTCAGCGGACCACGTCTTCTTCGACCCCCTGAAAAGCGCCGTCCAACCGCGCCCCGACTGGTTTCTCCCTGCCGTAGCGAAGCTGGAAGGCCGCCCTGAGGAAGCCTTCTCCCCAGATAACCAATAGAACGTGCTACGGTGCAGGGGTTACCCCTGATCCCAGGAGGCTGTGATGGAGTACCAGACTATTAAGGGTGAGAAGGTCCCCTCCCTTGGGCTTGGCACCTACAGGCTCACGGGAGAGGCGTGCGAGCGGGCCGTCGAGCGCGGCCTCCAGGTCGGCTACAGGCACCTGGATACCGCCCAGATGTACTGCAACGAGGCTGAGGTAGGAAGGGGCATCGAAGATTCTGGCGTTGACCGCGGTGAGATCTTCCTCACCACCAAGGTCTGGCCGAGCGACTTCACCCACGACCGCGTGATCAGTAAGACCCGCGAGAGCCTCAAGAAGCTCGGCACTGACTACGTCGACCTCCTGCTGATGCACTGGCCAGGCGATGGCGTACCGCTTGGCGAGACCCTCGGGGCCATGCGCGAGTTGCAACAAGAGGGCGGCGTGCTGCACATCGGGGTGAGCAACTTCTCCCCTTCCCTCGTCGAGGAGGCAACCGAACACGCCGAAATCTTCTGCAACCAGGTCCAGTACCACCCTTACAGGGATCAGAACACGCTCAGGGACCAGGCGCAGAAGCTGGACTATCTGCTAACCGCCTACACCCCGCTCTCCCGTGGCGGCGTTCAGGACGACGCCACGCTGAGGGAGATAGGCGAGGCCCACAACAAGACGGCGACCCAGGTGGCCCTGCGCTGGCTCGTGCAGCAAGACAAAGTCTCAGCCATCCCGAAGGCGACGAGCGAGGAGCACTTAAAAGAGAACCTCGACGTCTTCGACTTCGAGCTCTCCGAAGAAGAGATGGACCGCATCTCCTCCCTGAGCCGCTGAGGACGCCGCGTGCGCGCCCGTGAGCTGGGGATAAGGATCGGCGATCTGGCACCGGGACCAGAGGATGCGATCACAGACGTCGAAGGCGTAAGGGTCGGGCACTCGACCATCGTAAGCGGGGAAGGACCGCTGGTCGTCGGCGAGGGGCCCGCGAGGACTGGCGTTACGGTCGTATGTCCCCGGGAGGGGCTGGCGCGCGACGAGCCCGTCTTTGCCGGATCCCACACCTTCAACGGCAACGGGGAGATGACGGGGCTCGAGTGGATCAGGGAAGCAGGAGCCCTGTCTACTCCCGTCGCGATCACCAACACCCACAGCGTCGGCGTCGTGCGCGACGCCCTGATAAAGGCCGAAATGGAAGCCCACGCCTACGAAGAAGACTACTGGTGCCTCCCCGTCGTGGCCGAGACCTACGACGGCACCCTGAACGACATCAACGGCCAGCACGTCGGCGTAGAACACGTGCGCGAAGCCCTCGCCTCAGCGAGCGCAGGTCCTGTCGAGGAGGGCTCCGTCGGCGGTGGGACGGGTATGATCTGCCACGAGTTCAAGGGCGGCATCGGCACGGCCTCACGCCGAATCCCCGAAACAGAGGGCGGCTGGACGGTCGGCGCCCTCGTACAGACCAACTACGGACGCCGCTCGACTTTGCGCGTCGACGGAGCGCCGGTAGGGCGCGTTCTGAGCACGGAGCGTATACCTTCACCTTACGAGCAAGAGGAGGAGACACCGCCAGCGGGAAAAGGTTCCATAATCGTGGTCCTCGCCACAGACGCCCCACTCCTGCCTATCCAGTGTGACCGGCTCGCGAAGCGCGCGGGCATAGGACTCGGCAGGATGGGTGGCGGCCTCGACGACGCGAGCGGGGACATCTTCCTCGCCTTCACAACGGGCAACCGCGGCATCCCGCCCGACGGCGTACAGAGCACACCTGCCACCGTGCCCCTCGAGATGGTAACGAACGAGTACATCTCGCCGCTCTTTTACGCGGCTGCAGACGCGACGGAGGCGGCCATCCTGAACGCGCTCCTCGCGGCGGACGACATGACGGGGCGCGACGGCATCACGGCCCACGGTCTCACGCCCGAGCTCCTGCTCGGCGCGCTCGAAGAGGCCCGCGCGCTGTGCGCCCGCCAAGACGTAGGGACCTGAACAACGGGAGGTGACGCGAAGATGGTAGACGGCGGGCGGTTGTGGCGCAGGCTCTCGGAGCTCGCGGAGATAGGCAAACAGGAGTCGGGCGGCGTGACCCGACTCTCGTTCACGGAGGAAGAGAGAGCCGCCAAGGACCTCGTCGCCTCCTACATGGAGGAAGCCGGCCTCGCGGTTCGCGAGGATGCCGTCGGGAACCTTTTCGGCCGTCGTGAGGGAAAGGATCCCGACGCTCCGGCCGTCCTTGTCGGCTCTCACGTCGACTCCGTGTACGACGGCGGAAACTTCGACGGGCCGCTCGGGGTTCTCGCGGGCCTCGAGGCCGCGCAGGCGATGCAGGAAGGCGGCATCGAGACTGATCATCCGGTAGAAGTCGTCGCTTTCACGGACGAGGAGGGCGCCAGGTTCTCTTTCGGCATGATCGGCAGCCGCGCCCTGGCTGGCAGTCTCTCCCCCGAGGAACTGAGGCACGAGGACGCGAACGGTATCTCCATAGCAGATGCGATGCGAGATTACGGCCTCGACCCGGAGAGGATCGAAGAAGCCGCCCGCCCGCTAAACTCCCTTGCCGCGTACGTAGAGTTGCACATAGAGCAGGGTCGGGTCCTCGAGAACGAGGGGCTATCAGCAGGCGTTGTGACGGGCATAGCCGCCCCCGTTTGGCGCAGGCTCGTATTTACGGGCGAGACAGGGCACGCTGGTACGACCCCGATGGGGATGCGTCACGACGCGCTGGCCGCGGTGGCCGAGGTCATGGCCGTCATAGAGGACGAGGCGTCGTCGACAGGCACGTCCGTTGGGACCGTCGGGCAGCTAGGCGTCGAGCCTGGTGGTATCAACATTATTCCTGGCCGGGTCGAGATCTCGGTCGACCTTCGGGACATAGACGAAGGAACGAGGGACCTGGTCGAAGACCGCATCCTGACGCGCGCGCGAGAGATTTGCGAGAAGCGCGGCGTGGGCTTCGAGACGGAGGTCCTGCAACGGATGGTCCCTGTCTCCTACTCGGAGACGGTAAGGGGTGCCGTGCGGGCGGCGTGCGAGGTTTTCGGTCTCAGGCCTTACGATCTCGCGAGCGGCGCCGCGCACGACGGGATGCAACTCGTAGGGTTGTGCCCGATGGGTATGATCTTCATCCGCTCCAGAGACGGCATAAGCCACAACCCCGACGAGTGGAGCACCGAGGAAGACTGCACGACCGGGGCTAACGTCCTCTACCACGCGGCGCTCGACCTGGCGTCCCGCCGTAGCTAGACTCGGGTGCAAGATGCGGGATTCTCGCTTCGGTGGCCGGGGACGTGCAGCAGGCTCTATGACGATCAAGCTAGGCTAAAGGCCCGGTCTTCGGATCGCTTACGAGAAGGAGGGCTCCTGGTCATTCGACGCCACCGGCAGATTGAAGAGATCGCCCGCTGGGTCATCGACTCCGAGCACGTCGTCGCCTTCACGGGCGCGGGCGTTAGTACTGACTCCGGCATCCCTGACTTTCGCGGCCCCGATGGGGAGTGGACGCGGCGTGACGCCGGCTTGCCCGCGCCACGGTGGCGGGTTCCACGCGACCGGGTCGCGCCCAACGCATCCCCCCTCTCCCTCGTCGAACTCCAGCGCCTCGGTAAGCTCCAGTTCCTCATCACGCAGAACGCGGACAACCTCCACCGCCGTTCCGGCATACGTCCCGAGCTTCTGGCGGAGCTGCACGGCAACGGACAGCTCATGCGCTGCACGGGCGCTCCGAGACGGAAGGCGGGTGGTCTTGATCAACCAGGGCAAGACACCCTACGATAGGTCGGTTACGCTGCGGGTGTGGGCGGGTATTGGTGAGGTGCTCCTACCGGCAGTCGAGCGGGTGAGACAGACACTCGAGGAGCAACCGAATGGGTCCTGAACCGGGCCAGTGCCTCGAAAGCTGAACCCTGGACCACACGCTTCAACGTCCTAGAGTGCGGCTTCTTGAAGGGTTACCGGGTCTCGCTACTAAAGTCGGTGGTCGCCGCGTCCTAAAACAAGGCATGGAGCTCAGGGACCTCGAGACCTTCGGCGAGCCAGGGGCTATGGTCTACCTCGCTGACTGTGTGGATCTCATGCAGACCATGCCCCAGGGTTGCGTGGACATGATCTTCGCCGACCCACCTTACAGGCTCTCTACAGGCGGCGTTACGGTCAAGAGCGGACAACTCGCCCCCGTGGACAAGGGTGCCTGGGACAGGTCCATGGGGTTTGAAGCGGACCACCGCTTCAACGTCGGGTGGCTGCGGGAGGCGAGGCGCATCCTCAAGCCCGACGGAACCATCTGGGTCACGGGCACGCACCACGTCATCTTCAGCCTCGGCTTCGCGCTGCAGACCATGGGCTTCAAGCTGATAAATCAGATCACCTGGCAGAAACCTGACCCACCTCCCAACGCCCTGCACACCGCCTTCACCCACGCCCACGAGACGCTCCTCTGGGCGAGCAAAGGCAGAGGCGCAAAGCATACTTTCAACTACGACCTCATAAACAGCCCAGACCCAGGCGCCCAGGTCTCCTCCGTATGGCGCATCCCCGCCGTGCCAAGGCAAGAGAAGCTCCACGGCTACCATCCGACCCAGAAACCCCTGCGTCTCATCAGACGGGCCATCCTGGCCTCCACGAGGGAAGGCGACCTCATCTTCGACCCTTTCTGTGGGTCGGGGACGACAGGGGTTGCGGCCAAGGAGCTAGGGCGCTTCTTCGTGGGTTCTGAGATGGATCGGGAATTCGCGGAGCTCGCGGAGCGGCGGATAGGGGCGACGGTACGAGGGAAAGTGCTGCGGGTGCTCCCCGATCTCGGCGCCGAAGATGCGAGTGCGTAGTCGGGGTAGAGTGTGCCTCGTACGGTAGGCTCAGGAGTCAAATGGGAGGACCTGAGAGGAGGCCGAGGCCGAGTGAGGCGGGGAGTTCTGGGGTAAGCTATTTCGAAAGCAAAGCCTATGAAAGCAGATGGGGTGAGGATGCGGTAGATGTCAAGGGAACTGACAACCGAGATGCTAGACGAGCTACGTACCCAGATAACGGGCTACTTCGAGGCTTATTATTCGGCGCTCAGGAGTGAAATCGCCGGGCACGACGCACTCTACGACTCGATACCCTATTACTTCAAGGGCAGCAGAGAAGTGGTGACGAACTTTTGTCGGGACGGGGTCCTTATAGTACACGGACCGGCACAGACCGATAAGGATTCCTATGTTTTCGAGTCGGTTCTCGATACCAGGGTCGAAGACGTGGTAGCCGGATACACTCCCACCCTCCCAAGCGGTGAGAGCGTAACCTTGATCGATTACTCGCCGTACGAAGACTTCGGAACTTTCAGCCTCACCAAGCCGCTGCGTCAGGAGGAGAACGGCAGGACCTATTACTCCGAGTGGACCCGCATGGATATCGCGAGCTGGAACAACCTCGGCATGTGGCGAGACAAGCGCCAGGCGCGTGGGCTAGCCAGAAACGACCTACGCCCCTACCTACAGGAACTCTAGGGCGCAACTCACCTACGCGGCCTCCGTTTCGCCCCACGATTTACAGGAAATACAGGCACACTGGCCCTGTCGCCGATCTACATCCTGCGTATCATTATCTACATGACGATGCGCAGTCCTCAGTGGGGTCTGACTCGAACTACGTGGCGCAGCATCGACCTGGATAACGAGTACGTGCGAACTTGAAGCACTTACCCACCGCCTGTTGCACAGAAGTCAAACCGATGGCGAACGAGTCCTGTAGTTGGTCACGTGGTCTGGAGGCCGGGTTGTATGTGTAGGAACATCAAGACGCTATTCAACTTCGAACCACCGGCAACCGAGGATGAGATACACGCCGCTTCGCTGCAGTACGTGAGGAAGGTAACCGGCTTCAACAAGCCGTCCAGGACGAACGAGGCGGCCTTCCACTCAGCGGTCGAGGACATCGCGAGGATCTCGGAGCGGTTGCTCGCCTCGCTCGAAACCACCGCGACGCCAAAGGACAGGGAAGAAGAGGCGGCCAGGGCGAAAGCGCGCTCAGCCCTACGATTCGGCGGGTGATCACCCCGATCGTCGCTTCACCATCCCAATCGGCTTCCACCCCCGCCCACGAGACGCTCCTTTGGGCAAGCAAGGGCAGCACGGCAACGCGTCGACGACGCCACCGAAGTCCCTTCCTCGATGTGTCTTTTCCCGTCCTGAAATCTGTGCCCCGAAACCGACACTTGAGGATGGCTCGTGCGACAATGGTCAGAAGGTTTGATTCGAGAAGGGGCGTGCGGCGTGGCGACCAAGGTAAGGGTAACGGAAGAGGGATTGCTGATACCGAAGGAGGTGACCGACCGGGCCTTGGGAGAGGGCTCGGAGGAGGTCGAAATCTTCGAGGAGCCCGGGCGGCTGGTGATCGCCACAGCAGGGAAAGCCAAGGGGCGGGCGTCGGCCGGTATCCCTTCGGAGGAAGATCCGATATTGGGACTCGGCAAGAACCCGGTGCGCACCGGCGCGCGGGACGGCTCGACCGAGCATGACCGCTACCTCTACACAGGTGATTGATAGCAGGGCCGGCGTTTTCCTGGACACCGGGTACTTGGTGGCCCTCGAGGACGCCGACGAGGGGAATCACCCGGCGGCTCGCGAGCACCTCGATGGCCTTGGGCGCATGCCGACGCTTACGACCACCTCGTACGTTCTGGATGAGGTGGTGACCTTCTTCAACGTCCGCGGCCAGCACGCCAAGGCCGTCGAGCTGGGGGAGATGCTGCTCGACGGCCCGTCGGTGAGGATGGTCCACGTCGGGGAGAACCTGCTGAGGCGCGGCTTCGGCCTGCTGCGAGATAGACCGGACAAGGGGTACTCCCTGACCGACTGCGTCTCCTACGTAGCGATGCGCGAACGCGGGATCGAGTTCGTGTCTTTGCGCGAGAGTCTCGACACCACGACCCCGGGCGGCAAGTTGGTCTTCCACGTGTTCGGGGCGGTGGCCGAGTTCGAGAGGGACATCATCCGTGAGCGAACCATGGCGGGCTTGGAGGCGGCCAGGGCCCGTTGGCGCAAGGGCGGGCGCAAGCCGGTGGTGGACGAGAAGAAGCTGGCGCTCGCCTCCGCGATGCTCAAGAACAAGGAGATACCAGTAAGGGAGGTGTGCGAAGCGGTGGGGGTGTCGCGCTCGACGCTCTACCGCCACCTCAAGCCCGACGGGACGGCGAGGTAGATGGCGAACGACCGCCTCTCGAGCACGGCTCACTCATCGGAGTGGAGTTCGCGGTGCGTCCACTCCAAGATTTTGCTGTTTGCCCCTGACACACCTTCGCCGTCACTAGGTTATGAAGGAGAGGGAGTTCTTGTAGGGGAGAGTGGTCAAGGAGACGGAGCTCTCCTACAACACGGTCAAGAAGTACCTGAGGCGGTTGCCGGATGGTTAAAGAACGGAGGTCCGCAGCTTGAGCACCATTTCCGACGAACTTTTCGGCATCGCGGATCGCCTCGGGGAGGTGGCCGCCGAGGGCGAGGGGCCGGATGTTGAGGGGCCGGTTCGTAGCCTGGAAGCCGC
The DNA here is from genome assembly GCA_038199875.1 of Rubrobacterales bacterium. Taxonomy (GTDB): domain Bacteria; phylum Actinomycetota; class Rubrobacteria; order Rubrobacterales; family Rubrobacteraceae; genus Rubrobacter_D. The sequence goes on along the minus strand of JBBPYN010000144.1, from coordinate 2,162 downwards.
AGCCGACGAGGTCGGGAAGGCCTAGAGCGGTTCGTGGTTCGGCTACCAGTCCCGCGTCTATTACCGAGACCTAGAACCGGTTCCTCCCGGCGCGCACTTCGACAAGCAATGGGGTTTTTAGGACGCGTTCTCGTCGGGGACGGTGGGGGAGTGGGCGGAGGGCTCGCAGCCCTTCGGCACCTCCGACTTTGTCAACTACCAAAGCCCGAAGGGGCACTTCGTCGGCTGGGATAACCTGGCCCTATCGCAGGGGATCCAGGTGCCCCCACACATGGCCGAGCTGTTCCTTGGCCCGGTTTTTGGCATCGCGCTTCCGCACCGCGCCGAGGATAGGGCGGGAGGCGCCGGGCGCCCACCGTCTCCGGGCGAGGCCGGCGGCTGTCCGGGATTCCCTCGCGCCCACACACCGCCCACTGTGTGGGTTGTGTGCGTGGTCGGCCGCCTTCTCGGAGGGCACAGTAGGGGCAGGCAAAGACGCGAGGTAGCAACGAGAAAGGAGGTGAGAGATGGAAGCGAAGGGTCGGATGAACGTCGTCGATGCCGGGCGCGCAGAAGGCCCGGCCGTACGGATGCCGGGGCTACAGCTTTACACCCGCAAGGTGGGAGGCGAGCAGACCGGCGGGGCCTTCTCCCTCTTCGAGGTCGAGGTCGGGCCCGGGGGCGGCGACGGACCCCACGTCCAGCACCGCGAGGACGAGTGCTTCTACGTGATAGAGGGCCGCTTCGAGTTCGTCGTCGAAGGCGACGGGATCGAGGCCGGCACCGGCTCGTTTGTCTACGCAAACAAGGGCGCGCTGCACGCCTTCGAGAACGTCGGCGAGGGGGTGGGCAGGCTGCTGGTCCTCCACACTCCGGGAGGCTCTCACGAGCGCTTCGTAAAGGAGGTCGGAGAGCCGGCCGCCTTCGGGGTCGCCAACGACGGGAGCGTCCCGCCGGAGGCGGGGAGGTTCGCCCGGTTCGCGGTGGAGTACGGCATAGAGCTGGTGCCTCCTCCCTAGCGGATACCGGCGGGAATACCCGGACGCGCGAGACGGACAGGACGACGGAAAAAGAAACGGACGAAGAGAGGGACCAAAGAAATGAAAAAGATAGCGACGATGATCACGGTGTTGATGCTGATGGTGGCCCTCACGGCGGGGGCGGCCTTCGCCTCGACGGTCGTGGGCAACCCCTGGTCCGAGACGCTCACCGGCACGGCCAAGGGCGACACCATCTCCGGCAAGGGAAGCGGCGACACCCTGATCGGCAAGGGCGGCAACGACTTCCTCTACGGTGGCAAGGGCAACGACGGCCTCTACGGCGGCCCAGGCGATGACGAGATCCACGGCGGCCCCGGCGATGACCGCGCGGAGGAGCGCTCCGTCCACGGCGGGGAGGGCAACGACACCCTCTACGGCGACGCCGGCGGGGACGCCCTCTACGCGGGGCCCGGCAACGACACCATCTACTCGGTGGGCGACAACGCGGGCGACCTGGTGGACTGCGGATCCGGCACGGACACCGTCCAGAAGGGCCCGGACCAGAACCTCGACCGCTTCGTGAACTGCGAGAGGTTCGTCGGGTAGGGTTCGCAGCGAGTTCGGGTAAGTTTGGGAAACAGAGGCCCGCTCCCGATCGGGGGCGGGCCTCGGGTACCAAGGAAGTGAGGAAGAGTATGGGACTAACGGCGCATACGGGGGCAAGCGGCGGGTGGAGAGGTATGGCCGTATCGCTGACGGCGATAGAGATGGGCCTCCTGGGGGTACTGCTCGCTCAGGGGCCGACGACCACCGGATACCCGACACGCTCCTCAAGAAGGGCGTAAAGGAGCTGCAGGCGGCCGGCGGACCCGGTTGGGCAAGGCGATGGAGAACGGGTAGACCGAGAGTAAACGCGGGTGCCGCGCCAAGGTCTGGACTGCAGGATTTCCCACCCCTCAAGCCACGAAATCTCACGCTTTTGGTATCCTTGGGTGTGTGGCGAAGGGACGACGCAAGGAAGACGCTCTAGCTCGCGGCGCGTTCGGCGCACGCCTGCGTAGCATGCGAGAGAGGTCCGGGCTTACGCAGGAGGAGTTGGCGGGCCGGTCGGGGGGGGGGCCGGGGGGGGGGGGGGGGCCCCGGGCGCCCGCCCCGGGGGCCCCGCAGACAGCCCCCCCCCACCCCGGAGGGCGGCGCGCCCGG
>JBBPYN010000143.1:0-7808 GCA_038199875.1 Rubrobacterales bacterium | reverse complement strand
GGGAGCGTGCTGACAAGCCTGCGAAGCAGGCGTGCGGCTAAGCGGAGCCCGAAGGGCGCAGCGTGCCACCAAGAAATGGCCGCATGGCATATAGGCATTTCGTGCGCCCTTCGCGATACTAACTCGCGATGATCGCAACGACCACAAGAGAGAAGCGCGCTGCGAGCGACCCGGTCGTCGGCCTGATCGAAGCTTACAGGGAGCGGGGCGACCGGAAGGCGATCGAGCGCATCCTCTCTTTGCACGCCAGGATCCTGAACCACGTGGTCGGCCGGTACGCATCGTGTTCCGAGGAGCCCTACGAGGACCTCCTCCAGGTCGGATACGTGGGTTTGATGAAGGCCGTCAACGGCTACAAGCTTGACTCTGAGGCCAAGTTCAGTTCTTATGCCTACTCCATGATAGAGGGCGAGATCAAACACCACCTCCGCGACGCGGCGCTCGTAAAGAGGCCCCGCTGGGCGCGCAGCCTGCACGCGAAGGTCTCCGAGGCGACCATGAGGCTCACGGCCGAGCTAGGCAGGCCGCCGCTCGTCGAGGAGGTGGCGGGGGAGGTGAACATCACCCCCGAGGGCGTCTCCGAGCTGATGAAGCTGTTCTACGACACCGACGCGCTGTCGCTCGACGCCGGTGAGGACGAGGAGGTCGACGTCTCGGCCATCAAGAGCCTGCGGTACGAGACCTTTTCGCTGCCGGTCGAGGACCGCATCGTACTCGATCAGGCGCTAGAGTCCCTGACCGAGCTGCAGCGCAAGGTGGTCTACCTCTTCTTCTACAAGGATCTCTGCCAGACAGAGATCGGGAAGAAGCTGGGACTTTCCCAGCGCAAGACGTCACGTACCGTGGCCTCGGCCGTCAAAGTTCTGAAGAGCTCGGAGGCTCTAAAGGGTTCAGAGGGCGCGGGTAGCTGGGGTCTGGAGTGAGATAATTGATTCGGCAGGGGGCCTGGGCAGACGAGCGCGGCTTTACCCTGGTCGAGGTGATGATTACTATCATTGTGATGGGCATCGTGTTCGCAATAGCATCCTCCACCTGGTTCGGCGTGGTGGAGAGCCGCCGGGTGGATTCGGGAACGAACCATCTCGTGTCGGACCTGCGGCTGGCGCATACCAGGGCGACCAACCGACTAGAGCAGTGGCAGGTAGTACTCGTCGCCAACAGCTCGGCGTATACTATAGGTCCCACGGCCGAACCCCGTGATCTGGATGATAACCCTGGTGATAAAGTCGTTGTCGATACTGGAGGGACCATCACGTTCGAGCCAGACGGGTCGGTCACGTTGCCTGGCGGTGCTTCCTCAGCGACGTTCATAGTCAGCTCCCCCGACGGGGCTCCGGCCCATGACATACAGATAGACGGGACGATATCGAGGATTCAGATTGATCCGTAGGCTCCTCATCGAAAAGAGCGGCTACTCGCTCGTTGAGGTGATGGCCTCGATCATCATCTTGGCCATCGCCATTCTGCCGATGGCCGGCATGTTCGACATGGGCCTCCGGACCGCCACCACGGGGAGCAACTACGATAAAGCGCGCACCCTGGCGAACCTGAAGTTGGAGGAGGCCAAGAGCCTGCCATTCGACACCGTCAAAGACAATTTTCCAGAGCCTGCAGGAACTACGACCACTTACAACGGCTCGGGCTACTATCAATCACCTGACTGGAAGCCGGTGGAGGGCCCCGCGAGTGTCGATTTCACGAACTTCGACTATAGGGTCGAGAAGCAGTACATGGCGAAGCCGCCCACAGACCCGGCTAATCCCACGGAGAACTTCGGCACGTGCGCGACGGATGGCACGTGCGCTGTGGGAACCAATCTGATCAGGGTAACCGTGACCGTCCAGTCACCCAACGGTAGCACTTACTCCACGCTCGGGCTTGTGACCAGATGATAAGGCCGGTCACAAGGGAGCGTCTCTTGACAGATGAGAGAGGCTTCAGCCTGCCAGAGATGATGGTCACGATCGTGATCATGATAGCGGTCCTCTTCGCCCTTTATCGCATCTTCGACATGAGCCTCCGGGTCTTTGCCTTCGGCAGCAACAAGGTCGAGGCCATGGAGAGCGCCAGATTGGGCGTGGAGAAGATGGAGCGGGAGATTAGGGGCGCCTACAAATTTGACAGCAGCGCATCTCAGAACCACCTGTTCTTCGATACGGCAAGCCCGGCGGACCCGCTTACCGTACCGCCCGCCACCGTCTCGGAGCTTACCTTTGGTAACGATCTGGGCGCTCCAGGCGTGGGCAACGGGGTTATCGAGTGCGGCGCTCCCTGCGAGTACATAACCTACAAACTGACCGACGGCGCTGGCACTACCCCGTGCAACACGGCCCCCTGCACGCTGCGCAGGGTCAACACGGCCAGCTCGGACGATTTGGGCGATCCCGTGGTGGAGGATGTCGCCGGGGATGGGCTCACCTTCACTCTCTTGCAGAGCGACGGCGCCACTCTCGCCACCGACGAAAGTGACATAGGCATAGTGCTGGTTAGCCTGGATATCGCTGTGAATCAGGGCACCAACACACAAGGCACCCAGACGCTTACGACCGCGATAAATTTGAGGAACAGATGATGAGAATTGTGCGACGGTTTGTGAAAGACGAGTCGGGGATGACCATGGGCCTGGCGGTCATGATGATACTCCTCCTCGGTGTCATGGGGGCCGGACTTCTGACCTTCGTCAGTAGAGATCTGAATACCGTGGTCGAGGAGAATCGCGGGCAGAAAGCTTTCGAAGTAGCCGACGCAGGGATCGGGGCCGCCAAGCGCCAGCTGGCGACCAGCGTCGTCAGAACCGACTACGATGACCCGAGTGGTGCCCCGGTCGACGACATACAGTGGTCGCTTGCGCAAGGCGGCCTGACCCTGGACAACCTCGACGGGGATGCCACGACACAGGACAGCGCGAACGTCACTATCGAGTACATTTCCGCTGACGACAATTTCCGGGTCATCTCTGAGGGGACCTACGGGCCCGCCAAGCGCAAGATCGAGGCCAGGTTCGATGGGATAGTGGCGGGCGGCGGGGGCGACACCATCGGCCACCCTCTCTACTACACGCCGAGCGACATCAGGCTAGAAGCGGGAGTCTCGCTAAACGCCATAAGCATGTTTTCGGAGGGGGACATCCTCATCCAGGGTGTCACGGACCCCCTCAGCTTTGTGAACGAGTACGAAAGCCCTGGAGACACGCTCTCGATCCCGAACGCCCGCGATGAGCTCTGTAACTGGAAATCGGATATTCCTCTCAGCAATTGCTTCGAAGACGCCACGGGAATGTGGAACACGGTGGGTCGCACCGTTGACAAGAAGAACGGTTCTACGGGGGACTTCCAGCAGCCCGGTTTCGCCGCAGAAGGAAAGATTTGCGGTTTTCCTACCGCCGCTACTGCTAAGGGTGAATGTGGAGCTACCCAGAGTGCTGCCGACGGGGTGTACGGCTACGATAGCACCACAGGAAGTAAAACTATGTCACGTACAGCCTACACCAAGCCATGGGGTAACAACCTGGCGTTCGTGGACAAGGGTAATTTGGAGCCGAACCCAGCGGGCACGATCACCTATCCCTTCCCGCGCCCCACACCGATTCCCGAGGGTTTCAAGGAACAGGCATGCCTTCCTTCTGCGTCTCCATGCGCACCTGCAGCGAGCAACGACTACTTTGTGGGCAGCCCGCTAACAGCGGACTGGAACAACCTCCTCTCGAGCAATCCCAACAGGATCGCCTTTGTAGACGCGCAGAACCAAAACATCACTTTCAATCCCACCGGTGGGACGACCAAAGGTATATTGGTTGTCTGGTGTGGGCAACTCACGCAAATGAAAAAATTCCAGGGCATTATCCTCAACCTCTACGGTGACGGCTCGGCCTTCGGCAGCACCAACTGCGCAGGCAACGACAACATGGGAACTTACATAAACGCCGGCCAGGATTGCCAGTGTTGGGTATACTCCGATGGCGGCACAGCGACCAAGGCGGGTATGACGCTCAAGAACGGCAGCAAGGTCTTTTTCCTTCCGAGCGGGGACTGGAGTTTTCTCAGCGACCTCTTCGAAGGCCCTCCCCCGACGTCGTTCGAGCTTCAGGGCTGGCGAGAGCTCTACGAATGACACGCCCGTAGACTAGAGGGATCTCACAACCCGCTTCGAGCGAGGAGTTCTCGTGTTCCTCCGAGCCGGATTCCAGCCGGCTGGCAAGCCATTCAGGGTTGCCTTAGGATGCTCGAGCCTCTAATCTACATGATTCAGGTGTCTGACGCCTTTGAAAAGCCGGACGGAGCATGGTGCGTTTTGGGGAGCTAGGAAAAGTGGGAGAGACGGAGAGAGCGACGCCGGCACGCCTCCTTATAGCAGACGACCACGCCCTGGTCAGGGAAGGACTAAGAACCATGCTCTCCGGCGAGGACGGACTCCACGTCATAGCCGAAGCCAACAATGGAGCCGAGGCACTCTCCTCCTGCCGAGAGCTACAGCCAGACCTCGTGCTCATGGACGTGAGGATGCCCGTGATGGACGGCCTTGAGGCAACGAGGAGGATCAAATCCGAGATGCCCCAGACCAGCGTGGTTATGGTTACCATGCACGAGAACCCTGACTATCTCTTCGAGGCTGTGAAGGCGGGGGCCGCCGGGTACGTGCTCAAAGACGCCTCGGGGGAGAGGCTGTTGGGGGCAGTGAGGAGGACGCTGGAGGGAGAGTCTCCATTGAACCAGGAGCTCTGGCGATGAGGCTTCTGGTAAGGCTTGCCAGAGAGAGGGAGGGCGGCTCCGGAGAGGCCGAGTCCGATGCGGGCGAGGACACGACCGAGGAGGATGTGGCGGCCCACGACGCATCGGGGGCGGCGAGGAGGGAAGTAGACGGCGCTGGAGGCAGGGGCGAGGCGGAGAGGATAGAGAGCCTGACGCCGAGGGAGGTCGAGGTCTTGAGGCTACTTAGCCAGGGACAGACCAACCCCCAGATCGCCCAGAACCTCACGGTCAGCCGAGGGACGGTCAAGATCCACGTCCAGCACATAATCTCCAAGCTTGGGGTATCCGACCGTACCCAGGCCGCCGTCCGCGCCATAGAGGTCGGGCTGATTGGAGAGACCCGCTAAGGCGGGTCTCTCCGCACGCTGCGCCCTTCGGACTTCGCTTGTCAGCTTGCTGCTTGTTCGCCCTGGTCGATGATCTCCTGCAGGTTCTTCTGCAGTGTGTTTACGGCATCCTCGGGGGAGATGTTGCCCGAGAGGCACGAGTTGAACTGCGAGGAGAGTTCCAGGGAGACGTCCGAGTAGTAGGGGGAGACCGGCCGCGGCGTTGAGTTCTTGATGATGGCGTCCTTGCCGAGCTTGGCGACGGGCACGTTGTTCAGGACCTCGGGCTCGTCGTAGAGCGCCTTCCGGGTTGGCAGCTTGGAGCCGAGCTTCGCGTTTGTCACCAGTTGCTCGGGGGCCGTTATCCACTCGATGAACTCCCAGGCCTCGTCCTGCCTGTCGGAGGATGCGTTGATGAGGAAGTTCCATCCGCCCAGGGTGCTGTAGCTCGGGTTACCCGGACTGTCCACTGGGATCGGCGCGATGCCGAGCTGATCCGGCTTGACCTTCGGATAGTCGGCGGTGCCGGCGAGCGCGTACATGTAGGGCCAGTTGCGGATAAAAACCGCCTCATCGTTGAGGAAGGTGGCGGCCGACTCGTCCTCTTTGTACTGGAGCACGGCCTGCGGCGACACACCGCTCTTTATCGTGTCCGCCCAGGTAGTCATGCCGGCCACCGACCCTGGGCTGTCGATGACGACCTTGCTCGAGTCTTTGGGGTCGAGGATGTTGCCGCCGTTGGTCCAGATGTACTCGCAGCCATTGCACACCCCGCCCTCGTACTCTGCGCCCTGGTAGACAAAGCCGTTCTTCATGCCCGAGTCCTGCTGGACCTTCTTCGTCATCTGCATCAGCTCGTCCCAGGTCTTCGGGGGCCCGGAGTATCCCGACTTCTCTAGCAGATCTTTCCGGTAGTAGAGCAGTCCCGCGTCCGTGTACCAGGGCACGGCCCAGACTTTGCCTTCGTAGCTCGCGGCCTCCATCGGACCCGGAAGGAACGCGTCCGTGTCCTTGAAGCGATCGGAGAGGTCGGTCACCCAGCCGTTGGCCGCGAACTGGGCGGGCCAGATCACGTCGCCGATAATGATGTCTATGTCGCCGCCGCCGGCCTGGAACTGGGTCCTGAGCTTGTCGAAATACTGGCCTGTGTCAGAAGGCATCTCGCGCATCTTGACCTTGAAGTCCTTGCTCTGCTTGTTGAACTGGGTTATCAACTTCGGCAGGGTCCCCGTGTCGTCGGGGCCGAAGGAGAGGATCAGGTCTCCCGAGCCGCTGCCGCCGCCACCGCACCCAGCCGTGCCGAGCAGTGCCGCCCCGGCGAGCCCGGCGCCGCCGAGCTTCAGAAAATCCTTGCGGCTGAGGTCCGCGCCTAGCTTCCTTTGCATGTTCACCCCTTACCTGGCTTGCCCTATCCCCACCGGCTCTCGCCGGTCCCCCAATTATGCCTGAAAAAACGTCGCCAGGCGCGCGTAGCATTCTTCGAGCAGCGGAAGCCCGGCGTACTCGGCCTCCTGGTGCGCCTGGGAAGGGAGCCCTGGGCCGAAGTTCGCCGCCGCGACCCCGCGCTCGGAGAAGCGGGCCACGTCGGTCCAGGCCTGCTTGGGCCTCACCTCGAGGCCCGTCTCTATCAGCTCTTGCAACAACGGGTTCTCCAGGTTTACGGGCCCACTCGGCGCGAAATCTACCACCTCGTAGGTGGCGCTTTCCCCGAGCAATCCTTCGAAGAGACGCTTGACGTCTTCCAGGTCCTTGCCGGGCGCGAAACGGTAGTTGACGTTGATCAGAAACGAGTCGGGGACGACGTTGTTTGCCCGCCCGCCCTGCGCCACCGTCGGCGTTAGTACCTCGTAGAAGGTGAGCCCCTCCACGACCACTTCCTCGGCAGAGCGTTCGTGCAGCGCGGTCAGGAACTCTCCCGCCTTGGTCAGCGCGTTCTCCCCCTGCCAGGGACGGGCGGCGTGGGCCGAGCTTCCCTTGAAGGTGACCTCGACCTGAGACGTCCCGACGCAGCCAACCTCGAGCGCCGCCGAGGTCGGCTCGGGCACCAGCGCGAGCCCCGCGTCGAGCACCCACGGACACCCGGCGAAGACCGCCTCGAGGCCATTTTCGGCGTAGGGACCCTCCTCACGCTCGTAGAAGACGAAGGCAGGCTCGAAGCGGCCCTTCCCCCACGCCACTCCTTCGAGCAGCGCGAGCATCAAGGCGTCCCCTGCCTTCATGTCAGAGGCGCCCCTGCCGTAGACCCTGTCCCCCTCGACCCTGACCTCGATGCCGCCCTCTGGTTCCGGTACCGTGTCGAGGTGGCCTGCGAGGACGATCCTCTGGCGAGAAGGGTCTGGTTCCTTGCGGCGGACGGCGAGGTTGTTCGAGATGCGTTCTATCTCCCAGCCTGGGGAGGTCGAGATCCTGGCCGCAAGATCATCGCACAGCTCCTTCTCAGCCCCCGTCACGCTAGGGCGCTCGAGGAAGAAGAGGAGGTCTTCCAGGAGCCGCTCCCTCACGCGCTCACCCCGAACTCGCGCAGGGCTTCGTTCAGCGACGTCTTCTGGTCCGTCGATTCCCTGCGCCGCCCGATGATGAGGGCGCTCTGCAACTGGTACTCACCCGCTGGGAACTGTTTGGTGCGGGTCCCCGCGACGACCACGGAGCGCGCCGGAACCCGGCCCCTGTAGACGACCTCATCTGGTCCTGTAACGTCGACGACCCTCGTCGAGCCCGTGAGCACCACGTTGGC